>JAFGRV010000112.1 GCA_016934975.1 Spirochaetales bacterium
AAAAAACTCTAAAATTGGAAATTTTAACGAGACTAAAAAATTAGAGAATTCTCCTTGTGCAAAACTAAATGAGTCTCTCGAATATTTCTTTAAAGGTTGTCATAATAAAGATTTGATTCTTCTCTATTTTTCAGGGCATGGAATAAAGGATTCACAGGGCAACCTTTACTTTATTGCACAGAATACAAAACCAAGCGCTCTCAGATCTACGGCCGTCTCCGCCGCATATATAAAAGAATTACTGGATATCTGTCCTGCTCAAAACCAGATCCTCATTTTTGATTGTACCTTTAGTACTGTTTTTTCTGACAGAGAGTACCCGGGAAACGATTTAAAAATTGATCTTTCTCAATGGTTTAAAGGAAGCAGAAGGATTATTCTCAGTGCATTTACGTCCGTTTCATCATTTACCCAGGGTAAGGAAACACCAGATGGTTTTAATAAAACGAAGTTTACTCATTATCTTGTTCAGGGCTTAAGCACCGGAAAAGCGGATAAAAATGGGGACGGGATCATTTCAATAGACGAGCTGTATGAGTATGTTTCCGAAAATATACATATAAATATGGATCAACAAACACCGGGAATGTGGGTTTGCAATCAAAGTGAGTGCTGTGCTATCGCTGAAAGTATTCTTGGTGAAATAAAAACAGATACGCAGATTGATGTTACCGAGCCTCCGGAAGCAGAGAGTACGGATTCCAATGAATCAAAACCTGTATATACAATCACAAAATCGGGATGGAAGAACCTGAAAAAAGGAAATGAATATACCTTTTATTTTCTTTATACGGCGATAGATAAACCTTCCACAATCGCGGAGCAATCGATAACTCTACTTGAAAAAGAAGCACATAATCTGATGGAATACATTACCAAACATATAAAGAGCGCGGGCGGGAAAATATGGCTCAGTAAAAAAGAAAATTATGAACATATCATTTTATTTCCTTATGACGGGAAAAATATGAAAAAAGTTTTCCGGTCTGCCTTCCTCCTGATGTTATATAAGAAACTATTTGATTTTGAGACAAGCTGCCTGGAACAACCCCTTTCATTTAAAGTGGCCCTCCACCTGGGCAATACTCAATATTATCCTGATCCCACAAACATTCCCCTCGTATCAAATGATATCAACTATGTTTTTCATTTCGGAGAGCAGATAAAACCGGACTATATATATATTACGGAAGATATTAAAAATATACTTCCGACCGAGTATACCCGCTATTTATTGCCATTAGGAGATTTCCGTTCAAAAGATATCTACAGGATTCAATTTAAATTTAATGAGAATTGTACATAGTCTTTTGACCGTAATATTCAAAATCCTTCTTGCACCATAACCGGCTCTCTCAAGTAAACATGGACCACCCCCAAAGTCCATTCCGTGAATGGCGGTGGCTTCCTTTTGATAGTGAATAAAGCAAGAGTAACAATGGTTATTGACAAAGATTAATAATTGTCTTTCCGCACACCTCAACAGACTTGCCCCAGTTAAAAATATAAGTATTTCGATACTCAATTATTTTTTTTCTATATTCATTCTTTTCATATATTAATGATAAAAGGACTTTATCGATGGTAGATAATTCATCGATAGGAACAGATTTTCCAATTTTATTTCTGAGTTTGACAATTAATGGCTCTATTCCCAGTTTTTCATACTCCGGATTGTATACTTTCCGTGGAGTATCAAGAAATAAAACAGGCCTTTCTGTTCCAAAAGCATATTCAAAAGCAATACCTGACCAGTCGGTAATAAGCACCGTAGCGGAATGAATGGTAGTATCCGAAACAAGATCAATTTCAATAATGATATTCTCATATTCTTTATATTTCTTTTTAAGATCGAGTACAAACTTGTATTTTGATCTTAAAAACTGGGGATGCGGCCGCAAAACAATCGTATATGAATCACCAAGCTTCATTAAATGAGAAATTAATTCATCTGCATAGGTTTCAATTATATTTTGATCACTCCATGAAGGAGCGATAAGAATATAATTCCTATCATGACGCGGTTTGGTATCTCCTGAATCATATGTTTGATGATCCTTGTAAATTCGTTCAAGCCGTGGATATCCCGCTTCGATAAGGGTTTTAGGAGGCAAGTTATAGATCTCCTCTGTTTTTCTGATCTCTTCTATGTGATGGCTGCCGACACAGAGAAGAGTATCATAGTGATCAAAGGCTCCCTTTCTGTAGACCATGTGTGTACTCACGATTGCGTGATACAAATACAGATGATTTACTTTATAGATAGATCTTTTAATATGGAATCGCTCAAGATCAGGCATAGTCATGATGAGTACTTTAGCGTCAAGTTCCCTTATCAAAGGTGCTACAAGATTTTTAATATAAAAAACTTTAAACCTATCATTCTGTTTTTGAAAAACAGGATCATATAGCTCCGAGGTAATATAGCAAATTTGAGCCGTAGCTGTCTCTAAAATATAGGAAATAATATCTTCGTAATAATTATAATAAATAGGACTTTCCGAATAAAAAACAATTTCCCGGGATGATGAAGGCAGATTTTTAAATCGTTTTGTATCTGAAATTTCTTTTAAAAAATTTTGTATACCCATAAAAATAGCACTCACCTCCCGCTCAAATGAGTAAAAGACACCTACATAGATAGGAAAAAAAGAACCGCCGTACCCTTATTTAAGTTGATCGTGATAATAATAGAAGAATATCTGCGATGTGTCAATAAATGTGTATTTTATTTTCAATTGAGGATGTCCCGCAACTTCCTTTGAGTACAAAGATTGAACAATGTTGTTTAATAAAAATTCAAGGAAACCTGGACACTGTCCTGACAATAATATGAATCGCCGTGGTTAAAACAATTGAATCTACTCTTTAATCCCAAAATGTACTGGAAATTTTTTGAGTTTGGATAAAAATTCAGCTATATCAGTGGTCGTCGAATCAAGGGATTCAAGGGTTAAAAGAGGATCCATTTTGTATAAACGAAATGAGTTTGCAAGTCCTTGTGTATCGATCTCAATTGTCACACCTTTTTTACTATATCGAAGGAGTTTTCCTTCTGCCAGAATAGAAGAGGGTTCACCAAGATATGCTTCTATTTGCGCACGGGTGCTATGGATCCCGACTTCAGTATAAAAAACAAAATCCTTAATGTCCCCTGTAAAAAGTATGGATGCAAGGTGAAGATCTATAATTTCAAGGTAAAACCGCCCAAAGTAGATAAAATCAATTGATTCAACATGGCTTTTCATTCCCCGGAATTCCTCAATTTGCTCCGGTGAATAATTATCCGGGGCGCCTAAGAGATCAAGAACATCTGTTAATACGGCGACCTCCATATTTTCCGGTTTCAAGGTAAAAATACTCTTTTGATCTTTTTTATCAACAATTATAGTCTGTGTGATAGAAGAATATCCCCGTAATTGTATCATTATCTCATATTCACCAAACTCGACATTATCTTTCTTACATGGGGTTGTTCCGAGATATTCTCCATTAAAATATGCAGATGCCTTTTCCGGATTCGTATGAATAGAAACGGTAGTCACTTGAGGTCCTTCTTCTTCCATAATAAGATTAAAAAATTGATCATTCCCACGAGTGAGTTCTATTTCTTTAATAATACTTTTATACCCCTCTTTTTCGATTCTTATACTATAATTCCCGGCTTTCTTGTCGCTGATAGTCACAGGGGTATTTCCGGCGAATTCATCATTTATATAGACTTTAGCTGACATTGGATCTGTATGAATACTAATCTTTTGTACTACTTTCTCTTCTTTTTTATTCTCTTTTTTTTCTTCCTGAACCTTCGTTTCTTCTTTTTCTAACGGTGCCTTTTCTTCCTTATTATCTAATATGTTTATATCTTTTTTTTCTTCCTCCAGATTTAATTCCTTGGTTTTAATTTTAATCTCTTTCTTTTTAATTTTTTCAATATGTTTTAATTCAGACTGATGAGATTCGGATACAACATCAACCTTGGAAGTCCGGTTCAATACTTCTTTCGAGGCTGTTTTAATAAGGTTCTTTATGATATTTGTATCTTCTTCGGTAATCGTCTCTTTCTGAGATATCTCTGTAAGAGCTTTATTGACCTGCTCAAATTTCTTTTCATTTTCTACAAGTGTTGATTTTTTAACATTTACTTCCTGTTGAGCTGTTACAACAACGATATTTTTGTCGATCTCGGAATTGAGGATACGTGCAAGTTCAGGATTACCTGATAATTTGTCTGCAATTGTCTGTGGTGCTATAAAAAGAGGAACCAGTGCACATGCACCCTCTTCTACAAACAGGGAAATATCTTCGGATTCTTTTACTTCTATCCCAAACCGTGTCCCCCGGACACCACACACCGATCCCGAGGTCTCTACTTCAAATTTTTCATTTTCCACCAATTTTTCAACTTTACAGAGAATCGTTCCAAGACTTAAACCCAAGGTAATATCAGTATTTCCAACCTCTGTAAGTATTGAATTCATCGCGACAATTGAGTCTTCCTGTACCCGGACCACTGCTGTTTCACCGAATTGAAGTTCACAAAAAGAATCCATCCCCGTTTTAATCACATCAGACTCATTAATAATATCATCTTCTCCAAGATCGATAAAATCATTACCATCTTTTATAGAGACATCCCCTTCCATATCAATAATGACAATTTGAGTCGTTGTGACTTCGATTTCTGATAATACTCTCTGTACCTGTTTCTCTTGTTTCTTTTCACAGGACATAGATAGACAGATTATGCCGATGATGCTCATGATTATAATACAGTGTTTATAAAATTTATGTGAAAAAGATACTGTCATAGTATACTCCTCATTAATTGGTTTTCCTGAACCATTCAACGCAACAGTTTGGCTTATTTCTTTATGCTATAAGGAAATTGAAAACCACTACAATCGGAAATCCCGGAAAACCATTTGGTTTCCGGGATATTACTCCTTTTTATCTCCCTATAACAATAACTATAGCCCATTCTTTCATGAATTTATAATTCAATTGCTCATTTTCTTCCATTTTTTACATTATTTTTTAAATTCATCTATGTTATTAAGTACTTTTGGCAGAAAGTTTGTTCTGTGAACGGGGGTGGCTTTCTTTTGATAGTAAAGGGAAATAATTCAGGTTGTCCGATAACCCCAATTATAATAAGATGCGGCTCGTACAGGCTTCTATTAGTGCATGTACCGGGTTACGGGGACAGCCTGGGTAATACACAAAAACAATTCCGGAAACACAACTCACACGTTCTGTTTTAAAAAGAGAATACCTGCAGCGCAGAGATAAGTGATTCCTGAGCTCCCAGGGGGTACTCTTCCGTTGTATGAGTTTGAATATATCGAATTAATCCTTGTATATCTTTATAGACAGATTGATAAATCTTCTCCGTCTCCTTCGCACTCATCTGCCTCATAAGTGTAATTGATTCGCTTATTTGTTCCCGGTTTTTTTCCACATAGTCGGCTGCTTTTTGCGCTGCTTCGGCGGCATTCTCCGGATGAGTTCGAATTATAGAATACACTTTATTTAAATGACTCAAATAGTTCCCGGCCGGACCTGAAACCCCACAAGAAATTATAAAAAAACTTAAGAAACATAAAAGGACAGTCAAGATTATTAATTTTCTCATACTATTCACTACCTCATATCTTAAAATTCTTTTTCCACGTACGTTCGTATAAAAATCTTTTGTTTTTAAAAGAAACACTCTCATACTACTCTAAAGCGGATTATATACTCTGTCAAGACAGGATGTTAAAAATCGGGTTTGATAAATCCTCTGATGCAAGGGATCTGTTGTAAAGCTCTTCTCCTCCCGCAAGGTTGTTTATCATATGACGGTTCGGGAACCGCATGTGTTTTTATTTACATTAATTTTACAAAACTTTTACATGGTTGTGACAAGTCACTTTCCTAAAATCCGTATAGTTGTAGTGAAAGGTCCGGAAATGACTCTTTCACATTAATACAGTTTTACAGGAGGTTTTATGAAAAAGATTTATAAATACGCATTCTGGCTTACTTTCATTTTTTTTGTTATCACAGTTGCCGTCATTTTTACCGCAGGTACTCCCGGTTTCTCCCGGAGCAGTATTGGCAGTGAACCCCCGGGGGATGGTCCGTTCATTCAGATTGCTTTGCTCCTTGATACATCGGGAAGCATGGATGGTCTTATTAGTCAGGCAAAAGCTCATTTGTGGAAAATTGTAAATGAACTATCAAACACAAAAAAAGGGAATACCCCGGGGGAACTTCGTGTGGCATTATATGAATACGGAAATGATTCTATCTCCGGTTTTTCCGGCCACATACGAAATATTGTTCCTTTTACAAATGACCTGGATCTTCTCTACGAAAAACTCTTTAATTTAAAAACAAACGGGGGGAATGAATTTTGCGGTATGGTGATGGATAAGGCCCTGAATCAACTCCAATGGAGTAATAATAACGATGATTTGAAACTTATCTTTATCGCGGGAAACGAACCCTTTAATCAAGGACTCATAAATTACCGGGAAATATGTGCAAAAGCCGTAGAAAAAGGAATTATCATTAATACCATTCATTGCGGGGATTTTGACATCGGTGTGCAGGAACTGTGGCAGGATGCTGCTCTTCGTGGTAAGGGAAAATATATGACTCTTAATCATAACCAGGAGATTGTTTATATTGAAGCACCACAGGATGATGAAATCGCACGGCTTAATGAATCCTTAAATGAGACATATATCCCTTACGGATCCCAGGGAAAAGAATTCCAGTCACGACAAAAAATACAGGATAAAAATGCCCTGAGTATGAACTCGGGAATTCTTGTGCAGCGTGCAGCGGCAAAGTCAACTTCAAATTATAGTAATAGCACATGGGATGTTGTTGATGCGGTGAAAAATGACATGGTAAGGATCGAAGAGTTAAAAGAGACAGACCTCCCCGAGGAAATGAAAAAGATGTCCAAAGAAGAACGGAAAACATATATCGAAGAGATGAATAATAAACGAGAAGAAATTCAAAAGGAAATCATGGAACTTTACAAAGAACGGGAGACATATGTCGCGGAACAACAAAAATTGAATAATGCGGAGAATTCATTTGATGAGGCTCTCGTCGGAGCCATAAGAGAGCAAGCAGAATCAAATGGTTTTTCGTTAGGAGAATAATGAAATTATCCTAGAAAAGGGCTCTCGTTGGAGCCATAAAAGAGCAAGCGGAATCAAATGGATTTACATTAAGGGATTAAGAAAAGACAGGAATTAAAGGTTGATAAAAAGCAGCCGTATCATTATCTGCTTTACAGAGAGGGGGTAATGATGTGGCTGCTCTCATAGTGAGATAATTGCCATAAAACACATAATAAGATATAATATCATTAATTGAGAGGATAAAATTCATCTGCCCCGATATCATAGGTTGGCTTTATATCATCATCATAAGCAGCAGGCCGCTCCTCTCCGTCAATATCCATGACTATACCTGAAAAAATATAATTACTCACATCCATTCCCTGATCGATACAGAGAGATGACGGAGCAAGATGATAATTTTCCTGATCCGGATTTATAAAGGTACGACTAAAGACCTCCGATATATTGCCATGTATAATACCGCCGAGAGAATCACCATCAAACATATTTAATTCCTGCACGCTGTTTTTATAAAATTCCTGGGACGGTGAATAGGTAAAGGATCCTGTATTGGCTTTTACAAAATCAATTTTTAATAAATTCTTCCAGCCGGATAGATTGTTATAGGAGATGGGAGATGTTACTTTCGTTCCCCCGATAAAGTGAAATGCGTTCCCCCCGGGTTCTCCGGGCCGTGCGATAATATTATTAATAAACTGAGGTGTTTTTTCACCATTAATAATAAATGCGGATGACGGAGAATTCCCGCAGACAATTGTATTATTTATCCAATAAGATTCCGAATTATAAAAAACACCGCACAATGAATCTGCCGAATCGGATCCGGTAATCAGGTTCCCGACAAAGGACCCTTTTTCATTTTTAAGATCAAAAAGATAAAGAAAAACCGGGATCGGACAGCTTTTTATCGTACTTAAGAAGACATTGATAAGACCGCCATTGACCCTGATGCCTGTTGCTCCGGTGGTGCTGTTTACATTTATTAATGAGCTGTCGATTGTTAGTTTGCTATTTTCGGATGAAATACCCATGGCATATGTTGATTCTTCATTACAATTTAATACACTCATCTGTATGTTCACAACTGAGTTTTTTACTTTCAGGCCGACGGCGTTATTTATCCCCTTTCCGGTATCAATTTTACAATTATTGAAAAGCACCAGGGAATCTTCAATGGCCGCGCCCCGTGTGATTAATACCTTCCCGGGAAAAATAGAAACATCCTGAATCAGACACTCTTCACTCCGAATTAATTTTATGGCTGTAAACTCTTTTCCGGATTCAGGGCCTTGAAACTCGGTAGATGTTATATACACCTTGCAATTCAGAGCAGAAATAAAAGATCCTTTTTCACTTGCCCGGCATTCAAATTCAGACCCGGTTATTTCCATACTTCCTTTTTCAGCGGATAGTGCGGAGATTGTTCCGGGATTCTCCGGGATCATTTTCACATTATCCAATACGATTTTACCCCCGGCATTTGAAATAAATCCCGGGAATTTCTTTTTTGTATCACGAAACTCGATGTTATGGAGTGAAAAACGAGTTTCTGACACTACAAAAAGATAATCATTAAAAATAAAATATTCGGATGAATCGATGATACTCAGATCACCGGGACCGCCGGCCTCCCAGGTCAGAGGATTAAAACCTCCCTGAATATCGATATCCTCCTGAATACCGATACCTTTGAGCATCTTGAAAACCCCATGGGAAAGCATAATTTGTTTCCGTCCGCTTTTATACGAATAACTCACTGCTTTATTAATCGAGGCAAAGGGGCGTTTTTGAGTCCCGTCACCCAGATCATTTCCCGAAGAAGAAACAAAGATGCCGTTTTTATCAATGCTGATACGCCACTCCGGTCTTTCCCTGCTTATATTCCCCGCCTTATCAACGGAAAACGCCAGGATAATATAATGACTGATGCTCCCGGGGGGCGTATCAAGAGTAATTTCCCCATTATATTTGGAAAAGCTCTGGGGGACGATGATATTCGAATACTTATGTTCGGGGATAATCTCATAATAGATCGTATCTTCCGCAGGATAAAAAGAGGCTTTCGTGGTTTTATAATAATATCCTCTGTCGTCAACACCTTTTATGCGCGGGGCCTCCGGTGGGATTTTATCGATGACAAACCGTATGAAAAGTTCCTGAGACGTCACATTCAACATATTATCTTCCATGACACATGCGCGAAGTTTGTATTCTTTTGTTTCTCCGTAAGGAATATCAAGTGTTATAGGGAGTGTGTATTGAGGTGATGCCGCTGTGATGGCACCGGGATTTGTCCCGTTATCCGTCAATTCGTAATGGATCGTTTTATTACCGCCCTTAAGTTCGATGGTGACCGGTTTATCATAATATCCCCCGTCTACCACTCCGGTAACGGAAGGCGGTTCGGTTTTTTTCTTTGTGGGATTGATTTTAAATAAAACAACATCACTTTTATTTCCTGCCAAATCCTGGATAAATCCTTTTATAATAACCCCATCCACTTCTTTGGAAAAATTAATAATCAAAGGCTCTTTGTAGACGAGAAATTGTTCATCCTGTTTCATAGTTTGTGTTTGAGTTGTTTGTACATAATAATAGAGAGAAGCATTACGCGGTATGTCCCAGGAAATAGAATAAAGGGCGGCATTATCCTGTTTGTAATTTTTGACTTTCGGAGCAGTCGGGGATAAAGGTATTTTATTATCGATGGTAAATACAGTATCGAAGAGGGAAGATGATACATTTTGAAGTTCATCGATAGAAACACTTTTTATACGGTAGGTAATCTCTTTATCTTGTGCGCCGTAAACAGTAATTGGTTCTTTGTAAAGGCGGGACTCATCCCCGGCAAGCTTTGGTTCCGATCCATCCTGAGTAACCTGAAAATAAACCGGAAAGTCAGATCTTTTAAAGGAAAAAGTAACGGGATTTTTCGTAAAACCATTTGCAGGCTGCCCCTGGACAACAGGATTAAGAGGGGGAAGTCTGTCAATTGTAAATTCAAATCGAACCGGGGGGCTTACGGTAAAGATGTCTTTATCCGTTGATGCACATTTTACGATATATTTTTTTTCCATACCAAAGGGCAGGGAGAAGACAATATCTTCATATGCTTTTTCAGATTCCCTGGAGGGATCAGGGGGGTCGATACCATCTGCCGACAGCTCATACACGATATTTTCATTCTCCCCGATGCTTATTGTCACCGGAATATTTGTTTTCCCCTGGGTTGATAGTGTGACCTCAGGCACCCGGGGGGATTCATAGAGAAAAGAAATATACCGCCATTTGACCTCACTCCCCTGTTCTCCCCGCGGATCAAAAGCACGGACACGTAATAAAATCGTCCCCGTTGGAAATGCTTCCTTCCTGGTAATCCGGAAGGGTCCGGTATAATGGAAAGAAGATCTGTCGGGTATGGAATTATCCAGAGTATAATAAATATCCGCACCTCTTGTTCCGGTAATACTCACTTCCGCGAAGGTACTTTCAGGTCCGGTCCCATTAATCCGGATACCGGTAATAGCCGGAAGTCTTTTATCGATACAATAAAAAAAGCGGAATTCGGATTGCTCCGGTTTCCCTTGTTTATCAATCCTGACACGAAGGGGAAAAAAAGCAGATTCACCTTTTTTTCCCTGAAGAAAAACCTCTCCCCGTGTCGGATCAGCTTTGCCGGAAGGAGATTGTTCACTGAGGGAATAATGAAAAAGGTTTCCCGAAAGAGAACTGAGGACTACCCGGGTATCTTCAAAATAAGTTCCACCCATCCTGGTGACATTAATCGTGGTCGTTCCCGGGGGAGCCACGGTGTAGGTAACGGATGATTCCACAGGAAATGAATCTGCCAGTCTGGGCATACCCACGACTTTTAGAGTAATTTTTCCCGTAACATCGAGAAGTACCGGCTCCGTATAATACATACCGGATGCTCCGGGATCTTTTCCATCAACCGAATATTTTATCCATGAAAAATTGGAGGATGAAATATACAATAGTTGTTTATTTGCAAAGGTCCCCGGTACGGGACTTTTTATACTCAGAACCGGGGTTCCCGATGCATCCCGGGTCATGTTGATGATGTAATGATAGGTGATAATATCACTGCGATTATTTGCTTTGTCCAGGACATATGCCTGAATTGTATAATCTTTTCTCTTCCCGGCCTCGCCTTTTAACATAAAATGAGTGCCGTTCCATGTATTTCCCCCCTCTAAAATGAGATTATTTATTGAATACATGATTTTTCCGTCTTCTTTATTAAAAAAGGTTAAGACGATATCATCCTGATACTCACCCTGGGGCAGACTTAAGAGAGGGGGAAAAGGCCTTTTTTTATCAATACTATAGTAGAGCGTCTCTTCTTTTTTTAATGTTTGGTTTTCATATGCCCGCAGATTTAACCGGTAATCTGCTTCTTCTCCGGGTACGGCAGTGAGTTCAATTGAATCAACAAAAGGAATCCAGGGCCCCGGATCGCCGTTATCATTAATAAATTGATAAAAAAGATGATTGTCAGGGGAACTTGTACGTAATACAAGGGATAGATTCTCATTATAAAATCCGGGGGGATTCGAAAATCCTATATATTCCTGAGCACATAGTGAAGATAGAATACATAACCATGCTAAACAGAAAAAAACCCTTTTAGCATGATCTTGAAACCTCATAAAAAATCCTTTAGCATGTTTATCACCATAATGAGCTGATCGTCCGCTTCAGGAAAATACGATGTTATTTTATCTTTCTTTATACCTGTAATCTCGTGACTCAAATAATGAAACCAAATATCATCTTCAGGTGTATCAATGGTATGGCTTTGTGCATAATAATCCGGTGTTATGGTATGGGGTTTTTTTAGATATGTCCGTATTTTATAATCATGCACTGCAATCCTCACATCTTCTTTCGGGAGTCCCTGGTTCAAAATAATGGAAACAAGGTGATTAATTGTGCAACCCGAATCAAAAATATCATCGACAAATAGAATTTTCTCACCCGAACGCAAGTATTCAGGTTTATAGGTCCATCCGTCCACAACAACATTATAACGTTCTTCCGAGGTAAAATATGATCTGGCGACAACAGCAGCATAAAAAAGAGGAGATGTATTCTTTCGTATTATTTTAAAGAACTCACTCATGATATTACCCATATATGCCCCGCCCCGGAGGCATACATAAATAATATCCGGTATGAATCCCGAATTATATATTTTATAGGCGAGTTTAAAAGAGTTATCTCTCACTGTATTGTAGGGAATATATATTCTTTTCATATCACATTACGCAGGACAGGCCCGCAACCCAAATAAATATTCTATTACGAGGTTGCGGTTATGAAAATTTTTGATTTCCCGCGAACCTGCGTTTGGCTATTAAATCTTTGTTTTTTTCAAAAAAAAGATTTAATAGCATATAAGAGAATCTCGCAAAAAAACTTTACATCTTATTGTATTCTTGCAAGAAGCTAAAAACCAGGGGCTGCCTGATAAGGTTCCGGTGTACTCACAAAATTTGTGTACTCCAGATTATTCGGTTTTCATTATACTTACCGGACAGCCCTGTATTTTTATTCTCACTATAATTATCGGACAAGACCTATCTTAAGATCAACACCTTTACGTTTAAAATAGAAATCCAGATCTTTTTTCTTTGTATCATTTAAGGATTTATAGAAATCCTTTAAATTTTTAATATCCGTAGTATTTATCTTCGTGATGACATCATAATCCTGAAATCCCGCGATACTTGCAGGTGTATCATCCAGAATATAGGCAATTATAACACCAGTGGTTCCGGAATCTATTTCAAGTTTTTCCTTAATCTCTTTTGATAAAGGAACGACGGACATTCCGGGCCAGAGATTTTTGTTCTGGGCGGCAATATTTTTTTCTTCAGGACGTATCCCGAGTTTTACCTTGAGTGTTATTCTATCTCCCATTCGAATAATATTAAAATCCGATGTCTGCCCCCCCGGGATATCCGCGATAATTCTCAGGAGATGATCAGTATCTTTTATGTTAATCTCATTAACCTTGACGATAAAATCTCCGGGCATTACACCTGATTTGTCTGCGGGTGAATTCTTAAATACCTGGGATACAAAAGAACCTTCAATACCGGTTAAATCCAGTCCCGCCAGGACTTCATCGACAGGATCGGTAATCTGAACGCCAAGCCAGCCGTATTCGACTTTGCCGAATTTTATAAAATCATCTATGGATTTTGTGGCATTATTAATAGGGATGGCAAATCCGTACCCCGAATAAACGCCTGTCGTCGATGCTATCCATGTATTTATACCGACAACCTGACCACGGATATTCACAAGAGCACCTCCGGAGTTTCCGGGATTAATTGCCGCGTCTGTCTGTATAAAATCACTGATATTCTCTCCGGGACCTCCGTGTCTTCCGATAGCGCTGATAATACCCGCTGTCACGGTATAGCTATATCCCAGGGGATTTCCGATAGCAAGTGCCCAATCTCCGACGGAAACAACATCGGAGTCGCCAAGATCAGCAACCGGGACTTTATTTGATTCTTCAAATACGATTAAAGCAAGGTCTTTTCGCTCATCTTTTCCAACGAGTTTTGCAGTATATTCTTTTCCTTCATATAATTTAATCTTAATTTCTTCCGCATCCCCTACAACATGATTATTTGTAAGGACGAATACCTGATTCCCTGTTTGTTTTACGATTACCCCGGATCCAAGCCCTTGTTGTCTGTATTCACGTTGCTTCGGTTGTTTTTCCCCGTCATCTTTTTTATCCGGTCCGAAGAAAAATTCCCAGGGAGAATTAAAACCGGGAGAATCCTGAGTAACAATATCCACTACATTTATTTCAACGACAACAGGGAGTACTTTCTCTGCTACTTTCCTGAAGGAATACTGAATGCTCTCTAAAGCCTCCAGACCTTCAAGAGATTTTGATTCATCTTGCGCGAAGGCGACTCCATTAGAGGTTATCTTCGTTGAACAGGATAGAGTAACTATCCCGATAAAAAATCCAATAATGAGACAGACTAATGCTATATTGATGAATAACATCTTCTTCGAATTGAATAAATCTTTCATACTCATATATAACTCCTTTTAAATAGTATTTTCAGTCTCTTATTAATAAATCACATACAATTCTATTTCGTTACATATATTTTCATTTTATTTAACCATCTGCAAATATCCGGTACTACTTGTGTTTTTTTCATGAACCTCTCCTTCGTAATACAGAGAGGGTTTAAAAACCCTCGGTAAGAATTTCAATCCCATGGTCGCGTATTGCAACGGTATGTTCGAAATGAGCCGAATCTTTTGAATCTGCGGTGACGACTGTCCAGCCATCATCAAGAATATTGACATCAGAGGTCCCTTCATTTACCATCGGTTCGATAGCCAGAACCATTCCCACTTTTAACCGCGGATTCGGTCCTGATGCAACATAATTAAAAATCTGCGGCTCCTCATGCAATTCAAACCCCACCCCATGTCCGCAGAATTTTCGCACAACATCGTAGCCATTGTTTTTCGCATGAGAATATACGGCCTCTGATACCCGCTTAAGCCTGTTTCCTGCACGTGTCTGATCAAGTGCCCGGTAGAGACATTCTTCCGTCACCTTTATCAGACGCTGCCTGGATCCGGAAATAGTGCCGATTCCCTGGGTAAAACAGGCATCACTAAAATAGCCATTAAGAATAACCCCGAGATCAATCCCGACAATATCGCCGTTTTCTAATTTACGTTTTCCCGGGATGCCATGTATAACCTGATTATTAATTGAAATACAGAGACTCGCCGGATATTCGAAATAACCGAGGAAAGCCGGTTTACCACCTCGAGTCACAATATAATTGTACGCAAACTTATCGAGTTCCATAGTGGTAATTCCTTCACAGAGAAGCTTTTTTACTTCTTTTAATGTCTCTGCCAAAAGAATTCCCGACTCCCTGATACGGGCGATTTCATCCGAATTTTTTAATCTTATCATAGTAGTATAATTCTCTTTATTCATCATCATTACTTTTTTTAGAACCCTTTTTTAAACCGGTCAGAGTTTTAAACATATCTTCCGTACTGGGGCCGAAGGATTCTTCGATAGCATTTTTTACATTCGAGTCGTTTCCTGAAGTGATGGTCACTTTTCCGTCTGTAATCACTCCGGGTTCAACATTGATTTTCGGAGTAATAATATTGCCCAATACTTTACCGGTTTGAAGAAGGTTCACCTCTTCACTGGCAGTAATGTTTCCAATGATTGTTCCCGCGATGGTGACTTTTTTTGCGCTGATGTCTGTTTTCACTTTTCCCGAGGGGCCGACAATAACCTGGTCATCAGTCTTAATATCTCCCTGAAATTTTCCTTCAATAAGGATAGACCCGCTTACATAAAATTTACCATCAAAAACAGAGCCTTCGCCGATAACACAATGGGCACTCTCAATCGATTTCGCCATACATCCTCCTTTTAAATAATACGATCGGACTTCATGTACACTAAAAAACATAATATTGAGATAAATTATACTCTTATTGTTGAAGTTCTTCAAGCTCTTCCATTAAAGTATGAACTTCATAATTTCCTTTATCTATTTCCAGGGCTTTTGTGAATTGTTCCCAGGCCCTGGTAAACTCACCGGTGCGCATATATACTTTACCAAGACGCGCATTCACACGTGATAAAAAGTGTGCGTTTTCCGCAACAGACGTATTCCCGGTTTGAATGATACTCCGAAGATCATTTCCGGCGAGTCTGTAATTTTTTAAATCAATATTAAGGAGAGCCCTGTGAAACATGACAACAGGATTATATTCCAGGTCTAAACTTTGACTAAAAAGATCGATCCCTTCTGTAACGGATCCGGATAAAGCCTTGCAAATACCTTTATAGTGAAATACCCAGGCAATATTTTCCTGATCCGGATTCTTTATATTCCGGGATTTATCGAAGAGTGTAAGAGCAGCCTCTGCTCCCTTTACATCTTCAATTCCCATGAGAGAGACGACCAAAAAACGGCAAATAAGTTCGTTTTTCGGATTTTTATTAAAAATATCCCATAATCCGGTTCTGTATTGAGTGGGATTCATCTTTTCCTGTTCCTGAAAATAAAGAAGAAGTGTAATGGCAGGGTCTTGTCCTTGAGTACTCGCATACGAAGAAATAATGTCATGTGCGGTCTGATTTTTACCGATAGAAAGAAAAAATTTAGCGGCTTCAAGAACAATAGACCGCTCCCGGGGGAAAATGGTAAAACCCTTTTTTAGCCACTCCAGTCCCTTTTGCATATCTTCGTTCATAAGATAAATATATGAGATGTTCACATAGACCGACGGGGAAAGAGAAGGACGTAATGCAAGGGCCTTCAGATAATACTCAAGAGCCCTGGCATAGTCGTGATAATAAAGAGAAATGTCCCCTCCAACAGCACAAATTTCCGCACTTTTATGTACAAGGGATACATTCTCTTCTATAAAATTTTGAGCCTCCTCAAAATGCCCACTATCGTAGGCTATATAGATTTTAGGTGTTTGAAAAATCTTATCCTCCATAAAAGGACTCATAATCGTGAAAGCTTTCTGAAAATTCCCTTTCGCGGCATATAATAATGATGAATCAAGAATAAGACGATTATCTTCCAGAAGAAGGCCGGCATCCGAGTATAAAACAGGATCGGAAGAATTAATAAGATTAAGAAATCTGAAGGGAGATATGGGTTTGTAAAATTCGATACACTCATCAGCTTTACCCTCCGAAAGGAGGGATTCTACCTTCAATGATCCGATATTGTCATGTGACGAGATATTCCGGAATAGTGTATCAAAATTTTCCCTCTCCCCTGCCCTTAAAAAGACATAGCCGATAATAAAAAGAAGATCTTTATCCCGGATTTTTCTTTCTATAAGCGGTCTGGCGAGTTCCACCAGGAGAGATGAATCATCACTTTTTTTTGCCAGAACAAACCCCCGTTTTAAAATTCGAAGATACTGTACTTTCGATAAACGGAGGGTGAGTGCCTGTTTTAGAAGAGCGAAGGTTTTTGAATAATCACCTGCATCGAGGGCATCATCTGCCCGGGTAAGGTAATCATTGAAGAGACTATCTTTTTTTAGATCCCGGAGAAATGTAAATGAAAAAAATCCGAGAACTATAAGAAGAATGAGTGTAAGGCTGATAATAATGCCGGCGGCAATCCCCTTCTTTGTCCCTGCCATAGCACTCATTTTTTATGTAATGATTTATAGATACTATCGAGCATACCATTAATAAACCGGTAGGAATCATGTTCTCCGAATTCTTTGGCGATATCTATTGCTTCATCAATGGTGACGGAAGCGGGAATATCCTGCTGAAAAAGGAGACTGTACACACCGATCCGGAGATTAGCCAGATCTGCTTTCATCAATCGTGAAAAATCCCAATGCTCAAGATGGTCCTTTATTACTTTATCAATAACATCCAGATTTTCCAACGTACCGGTAATAATTAATTTCCCGAAGACATAGGTATCTTCCGAATAGACATTACGTCTCTTCTCATCGAGCCAGGAGAAATCAAATAAATTTTCTAGGGGTTCGTGCGTGAAATCAAAGCGATAAAGAGTTTGAAATGCTATAACACGCCCCTGATGTCGGGAGCCCATATCTTACCAGGTTAAATTTTCTTCATATATTTTAATATCAGCTTTTTTCTTAAGCTCATCCAGGAGCTCGGTGTAAGCGGCCTGATATGCTGCCATTTCTTTCTGCTGTTTTAAGGCAGCTTCGATCTTTTCCCTTACTGTGGTTACTAATTGAGGCGGAATTTTATCATCCAGGGTAAGGGTTTTAAACGGAAATTTCTTTATAATTTTAATAATATGCAATCCGACATTGGATTCCAGGACATTACTCACGGCCCCTTCATCCAATTTAAAAATCTTATCAAAGAAATCCTCGCCATAGGTCACTTTTAGACTCTCTTCTTCGATCTGCCAGGTTTCTATATAAATACTTCCGATCTTGGCATCGGAACCCTTTACATAGACTTCCGAATAGTTATCAAAACTTCCGCCCTGGAGCAAATCTTTATATATTTCATCTGCCCGTTGTGAATATGATTTCTTCACATCGGAAGAAACACCTTTGGTAAGGATGAAGATCTGTTTGAATTTTATCATCTCAGGGGTAATAAAAACTCTTCTGTTTTTCTTATAATAATCATTTATTTCCGTATTTGTCGGTTTATCAACCTTTGAAAACTTATCTCCCTTTTTTTGTACAAGATACTTTTCCTGTAATACGGAATTTTTAATCTGAACAAGAAATTCATCCCAGCTTGTGCCGCTCGACTGTTTCAGGACCCGCACTTTGAATTCCGCGTCCGTATACTTCCGGCCCTCCTGAAGTTCCAAAAGTTGTTTTATCTGCTTAATTTTAGCATCGATTTCCGATTGGGTTACGGTAATATTTTCACTTGTTGCAGCCTGAACCAAAATCTTTTCTTCGATAAGCTTATCCAGTATAACTTTCTTTTCCTCGACGGAAAGGGGGCGTTTCATTTTGGCCTCCATTCCCTCTATTATCGCTTTAAATTCAGATTGATAAACGAGTTCCGTGGAAGTAAGTTTCACTCTTACCACAGGAACATCAATCACCTCTGCATAAACTTGACATAAAAAAATAAGTAAAAAAAGTATAATTCCTGTTATCTTCTTCATAATAAATCGTTCCTTCCTTATCGTGTGTCAATGTGACCTGTTCTCTCACAACATTGACGTCTATAATCTATAAAAAACCAAAAATTCTTCCATTTGTTTGTTTATAAATTAAAATACAAAAAACCTCAATACGTTACAGATAAAATAGCATTATTTGTCTCTGATTTTTCTTAGCCGCTTCATTCTATCAAAGTTAATACTGATATATACAGAAACTATAGCATTATTGGGGGATATTTTCAGGATAACCGATTTTTTTCTTTAATTTCTTGACTCCGGCAAGGCGTTTGTTTAAAGCAAGCCCTTTTTCCAGAAAAAAGAGTGCCTGCTGTTTTTCATCAATATAGAGATACATTTCCGAGAGTTTTTTGTAGAGAAGGGCATTCGATTGCTGAGAAAAATTAAAATGAAGGAGTTCTTCGATACATGTAATAGAATCCCCGGGAGATTCATGCTTTGAAATTTTAGAACAAACTAAGGCCATGAGTCTGTCGACAATCTCTTCGGTGTATTGCTTAAAAAACGGACGACTCTGCTCATAAAGATAAATTTTCTTTAAAATTTCAAAGGCTTTTATGTATTTACACCGCTTTTCCAGCTCTTCCGCGAGGAGGAAGATACACTCAAGATAATCACCATAATCGAGATAATTCTCCAGCTGGTAGGTGGGTATTAAGTTTAAATTTTCATATAAGGTGAGTGCTTCCCCGGGATTGCCGTGAATCAGATCAAAGAAAATAAGCTTTGACTGACATTTTAAATCATCTTTTTTTCGTTTTAAAAATTCTCTGTAAGTAAAGGTTGTGGGGCGTAAATGAGTAAGAATTCTATCGTAATCTCTCCTCTTTTCCGGATCACTCAATATTTTATATGCTTTTATAAGAAGCATCATGGCTTCTTCAGAGGAGTTTTGTATCGGAGAGCTTACATCAGGGTGGAATTCCTTTGCTTTTTGCCGAAAGGATCGTTTAATTTCCCGTAAGGAAGCCCCTTGTGTTACACCGAGGACTTGATAGTAATCCCTCAATATCTATTCCTTTCTATAATAGCAGCCATGAATCAAATCTACCACATCTTCCTCATAAAACTTGTGAAGAAAGACAAATAGATCAAAAAAAATCGCGTCATTATAGCATGGAAAAACTTATTTGTCACGCTTTTTTTCGTACTTCTGATTTTCTCTTTACTTCGTATAATTGATAAAAGGAAAAGGAATTTTACTCCGGATGGAGACTGATTTTAAACGGATTATTCCCTATGTGTCTTAGAATAGTTATCAGCCTATTTCAAAGGCAACAACTATTCTGACACATAGGGTTAGGAAAAAGACCTCGACACATTGGCTATTATCCCGCGTATTGAATCATTCCCGTATTTTGATTACCTTAGAGCTACTATGTTAATGACAAAAACAAAATCACATGACTTTCTTATCAACCTTGCTATTCTGTTAAGTATTATTACAATACTCTACAATATCGGCGAAGGGATTATCTCTCTTTTATTCGGCTATGCCGATGAAACCCTCTCCCTCTTCGGTTTCGGGGTTGATTCTTTTGTCGAGGTGCTTTCCGGGGCGGGGATTTTACACATGGTCTTACGTTTTAGAAAAAGCAAAGAAGAAAAGCGGGATGGCTTTGAAAAGCAGGCCCTCTTTATTACGGGAATCGGTTTTTTTATTCTCGCAGCCGGTCTGGTTATTGCTTCGGGGATCAATATAGTTCTACAACATAAACCGGTGACGACATTTGTCGGGATAATTATTTCCGGAATCTCCATCGCAACGATGTGGTTATTAATGAGGGCCAAGCTGTATGTGGGGAAACACCTGAAATCCGAAGCGATTGTTGCGGATGCACATTGTACACGGACATGCTTTTATCTCTCGTTTATCCTCCTCGGGGCAAGTTTAATGTATGAGTTTTTTAAAATACCCTATATTGATGCTATCGGCAGTCTGGGAATCGCTTTTTTCGCTTTTAAAGAAGGCCGTGAAGCCATGGAAAAAGCAAAAAATAATAGCGTATGCTCTTGCGGATCTGCGGATTCATGCAAGAAATGATTTATTTTCATAGAGAGATGTATGAGTTACAGTTCCTTCGTGAGGAGATGATCTATCAATCTTTTATGTCTGGTTTATCTTATTCTCCGCCTGCTCATCCCGGACATTTGCATCAAAATCATCTATCGGTCCTTTTGAAAGACGAGATTCGATCATATCTTTAATCGGAAGAAAAATTGTTACAAGAATCCAGAGAATAAAAAATAAGCCAAAGAAAATCAGCATGGAGCACCTCCTCTTCTGTTCTATTAAAACAGTGTATACTCTATTCTATATATGTTTATAAGGAAGTGTCAAGTTCTATTCAATTTTTTGGAATTGTGATATTCATAACTGAAAGCACGGAAAGTATATGCTGCCACAGAGCGGCCATTTCATTTTATATAGGGAGTCCATTGAAAAACCATGATTTTAAGAGAGGCAACATTTATTGCTTTCGATTCTATTATTCCCGTCGCAGGGTCCGTAGTTCACACTGAATCCCGATCTGTAATCATCTGCCCAGGCCGCTAAGCTGGTTGCATCTGTTCGTGCATGCTCGTGAGTAAGATCCAGACTATGACCTCATTCATGGGTTAAAAAAGACATGGCAGTATAATCATTGTATGTATAGTTAGTGTTCTATTGTAAAAACCGATAAACAGCATCAGGATTCCATTTTGATAGAGAACCCGGGTGTTGTTAGTATGTCATAGATCCTTGTTTAAAAACATGAATCCAGGTATAATTGTATATAAAACAGTACGCATATAATTCGGTGTTAACGTAATAGTGTGAGTAAGGATTGATAAAGATGCAGGGAGGAGTATATGAGGAAATTACTTTGCTTATTGGGAATGTTTTGTCTTCTCCAGGGTTGTTATCCGAAAAATAGTGCTTTGGACTCACCGGCAGTAATCCCGCCCTCACCTGTCAGCATTCCTCCGGGCTTAAAAAAAATAGTCGCAGCCTATCCGGAACAGAATCTTAAGGCGGTAAACAATGCCCTTGTATGGCCGGACGGAACCGTTATGCCGTATAACATCGAGACCGGTACAAAAGATTACGAAACCTTGCTCAATTCTCCGGACCTGGAAGACCAGATGGCCCGGGGATATCCGGGAGGGAAAGACTATCCCATCCCGGAGAACATGTTTGATTCACCGGGGAGGGTACGATATTACCCTTTTTTTAAAAAAATGTACGGCACCAATGCAGGGGAGGTAAAAGCACACCTTGTCCCTGTCAAATGGCTTCCGTCATCTGTCAATACAACTATCTATATTACATCGGTGAATGGAGTAAACAAAAAACTTCAGGCAGTCTCCGATGCCCTGGATGCATTACCGGAAAAGCTTCAAAAGTATGTACTCAGGTGTTCCGGAACATTCGTGTGGAGAAACATCGCCCGGACTCACCGCTTAAGCGCCCATAGTTTCGGGATCGCCATCGACATCGATGCCTCCTTTGCAAATTACTGGAAATGGGATTATCCCGGAAAAAAAGAGGATGATCCGGAAAAAATGGGCTACAAAAACAGTATTCCACCGGAAATCGTGGAAATCTTCGAAGCACAGGGATTTATCTGGGGTGGGAAATGGTATCACTATGATACCATGCATTTTGAGTACAGACCGGAATTATTGATAGAAGGGGACAGATAAAAATTCCAGGCGAGCTAAATAATTGCCTTCAATTGTGAATAGATATACCCGGCTA
>JAFGRV010000113.1 GCA_016934975.1 Spirochaetales bacterium
GCAACATTTAATAATCCGCCGAAAGAAATAAATATAAAACCGGATGTAATAAATATGGCATTAACACCATTATTCGTGAAGGGTAAAAAAAGTGAGAAATTTATCCGGGGAATACCCAAAATTATATAGATAATCATGAGCAATAATAATCCGACTACCATTGATACCTGAAATAGTACCGCCTCTTTTGTACCTATTATATTGACTATTATAAAAATCAGGCATAAGATTGCAGCTGAAATTAGTGAATTAAAACCGCTTACTAAAAAAATGATTTCTGCTATTCCAAATATGGCAAATGCACTTTTAAGTGATAATGCAATCCAGCCTAAAAAACCGGAAATAGTCCCCAACATAGGACCTAAACTTCTATTGACAAAATAATAATCTCCGCCGGCTTTCGGCATGGCTGTAGACAATTCTATAATGCTGAAAATACCGATAAGTGCGAGAAATCCGGCCAGGAAATATGAAATAAAGACGGCAGGGCCTGTTTTAGCATAAGCAAGTCCGGGTAAAATAAATATTCCGGAACTTATCATAGCACCGATAGCAATACTGAAAACACCAAAAAATGTTATCTCTTTTTTTAATTTCATTCAATCTGACCTCTGATTTATAATACAAACTTGTATATAGGTATAATGAGCTATTTAAATAAGTAAATACAAAAAGAGTATAAATGGTATTAAAATGAAAATCAATGAAAAATTCATAAAAGTTACAGCTGAAATACGGTATAATTCAACTCAAACTCCCGGAAATAAATGTTTTACCGTCCTTTATTACGACAGCCGTGTTAAAACTCAGGATATGATGAAACATCAAACAAATATTGGGAAATCACCTGACTCCCATTTCCCGTACCACTATCGACCGGGGAAACATAGCCGTCACTATCAACATATATCAAACCCAAATGAATCTTTGCCGAATCCACAGGTTTCATCATCAACAATTAATGTTGTGTTATACCAGTCGTTTTCAAAAGCAGGTTCTCCGTCCTCCCCGGAACGTGCAATAAAAAAGGCCGCCATTGTGAGGCAGCCTTATTAATTCAATCAATTCCGAAAGTGTATTGGAAAGTTATTAGTTTATCGGCTTCAAATTGAACTTGACATTCCATGTATAATCGCCTCCGGCACCACCAGGAACAACAAATTCCCAACCAAAGTAGCCATCGCCTGTTTCTCCACTGTAACCATCATCAATAAGATCAAATACACGGATGCATTTTTGCTTTGTATAGTTATAACGACCTAGCAGAGAAACACCACCGGCAAAATTAAAATCAGCTTTCACATGGAGATAATATTGCTTGAGAGAGCTTGCTGTAATCGGAAAATCTTTATTTGGTGTTTCCGTATGATTTGTATCATCATCCCAGGATATTGAATCAATCTTGTCCCAGAAGGATGGGGTTGCAGAGCTTTTTGTTAGAACTGCAAATATTTGCCCTTCCCGTTTAGGGGTTTTGTTCCGGTTGTCGGTTCTGACAACTTGTATATTTTCAATCCTGATATTAGCAGGAATTGTTTTCAAGTCTGTGTATACCGGGTAAGAACCTACTTTTGAACTTAAAAACTGACTATCATCCTTCAAATAATATGTATGGTATGAGATAGGGCTGCCGACATTCGTGGCAGAATAGGAGTGTGCGTTAAGAATATAGTTTGTAAAAGCATCAAATCCTTTAATGGAATATACACCGTCTTCAGAGTTCCCCCCCCACACAAAGATGTTCATTGTATACGTGCTCATTCTCACTTTTTGTAAATAATTCATGTTGATTGAAGCAGATGTTTTTGCCTGCTGAAAGGCGGCATTCAGGTCTGCTTTCACCTGGCTTTCAGATAAGGAGGATTCAATAGATAGAAATGCAATTCTTCCATAATTAATAGTTGAAACATAAACAGGAGAATAGGAAGAAGCCGGAATTTTTGTTGAACCGGACAGCTGATCATAGGTTATAGTCGAAGCAAAGTATTGAGAGGGAAAACTTTTACGGTTGATAGACACGCTGTAGTACTGCTGAGTAAAGGAAACAAGAAGTTTTGTCTTTAAAGTATTAGAGTTAAAATTAAACATCCCTTCAATCCTGGCTTTATCTGCTTGAGTAATATTTAAATCAGTTGAAAATTCAATCTGCTCTTCAGACGAAATAGACTCAATTTGATAATTCAATCTTGATTCCGTGGAAGAGGTGAGGTTTGCATTTCTTAATTTTTGCAGCCCTGTCCGATACCCCCCGAGGGAAGATTCGACATCTTTTATTGTCACTGTATTTGTATTTGCAGCATTCGCCAGAGAAATAGAAAGATCCAGTGTGCTTCGGGGCAAGGTGATTGGTTGAAGCGTACTTTGCATGGCAGAGGCTGTGTTGAGGATCATCCCTGCCCAGACTTCATCGATTTGATCGTTAAGGATAACGAATTCGGAAAAGTTTTTTCTTTCAGAATAGGTCTGTTTATCACAAAGAAAACCACCATTTATTACATCATAGGTTTTTCCACCAACAGGGTCTCGTGCTTCAGAACTGAGAGTCGGTTTGGATAAACCAAAAATATGATCATTAATCTTGACTGTCTCTGATTCTGATCCGCATTGTGTACTATTGATGGTCATGGTGTATGCAGTGTTTCCGACATAACCATTTATAAGAAGATAATAGATGCCTGTATAAGCAGGTGTGTACGTATATGTATTTCTGTAACTGATTGAAGTCACACGACGTTCCTGGAAATCGTATAGAGTCCCTGAAATGTAATAACTGGGTGCATCCAGATAAAAGGTATACTTACAACTGCCTGAGAGTGATAACCTGAAGTAATCTGTTGAATCTTTAAGATCTCCGTTAATTACAGCATTGGGATACACCGTCCCATCAGCAAGTGACAAACTATTGTTGCTTTCAGATTCATAAAAATTTCCGGAACTTCTGTTGGTAATTGACGGATTATCAATCTGTTCTTCACTAGTGGACTCAAAACCTTCCGAAGACAATTCACACCCTAAAAATGAGAGAGTAAGCATGATAATTAAAATACTAAAAATAGTTAAAATGTTTTTCATAATCCAAACTCCTTTTTACTAAATTTGTTAAATATAAGGTTCTTTATTATTTGATTAAGAAGTGTTTTTCTCCTTATCAATTCAGGAATAATATCTAAGCATATTCTCAGACACATCCATAGTTTATAGAGTACTACTCTATATAAATTGAACCGGCACAAACCCGACTCCCTAGGACTCCATGCTGCAGGAAGTTATTAATACACACGCTTTCCTATTTCCCCTGCAACTTCCGGAGCATATTATTGTTATCAAGATATTTTATATTATTTAACATCTCCTTTCATAAATTGATAGTATCTCATACTGACACCGAGGGCACAATCCGGCAAAACAATTCAAGTTTCTCCGTTTACAGTAGAACTTCGATCTACCTCATATAATGCAATTTGTATACCAAATAGCATATTTCACTTAATTCATTATACCAAAGCAGGATAACCGACAGCACAGAATATTTATTTTATCATAAGGGCAAAATTATTTGCAGTAAAGACTTTTGAGAGGGTAAAATTTTTTACCGAAAGAAACTGGATTTTCATTATTATGAAAATCAGAAAGAGAACCTGCTTTATTATGTTTTTACTAGACTCAATAGTATTATTCCGGAATAGTTTGTACCAAAGGTTTTACAGAATTGCTTATGTTATTTTCGTTCGATGGCTTGTGATATCTTTTCCGTCACGGTTGGGTCCGAAAAAATTTTTTGCGTACTGTTTGTCCGCTCTATTTTTTATTCTAGTGTAAATGATAAAAAACTTGCAACACCCTGCCCCCTGTAGATGAAATAAAGTGAATTAATTCCGTCAGGTATTGAAATATCAGAAAAATATTCTGTCCACACATTTGTAAAATCCACCTCAATTTTCCCGTGCACCTCTCCATCCCATACTGTTTTTACTTCAAAATATCCCCTGCAGTAGCCCCTGACTTTTATTCCGACCCTCCTGATGTCTGAACAGCTAAAATATTTAAATCCGGCTGTTGCAGAATCCATCATATTGGCAATGTAGCCGGGTTCCCTGTCTCCGTCTTTGCCGTCCTGTGTTATTTTGGGATAGTGATTGTCCATATAGGCATTCGGGGATGTGTACAAAGTTTCATTATTGCAGAACAGATTGCATGCTATAAATGCAGGATATTCTCCTTTGCCGGGTAATGGTCCGTTATTCGGACCGCAGGATGTCATTTCTACCTGATTGATTTTATGATTATTGCTGATGTCAATCCGTTCCATACATGCCTGCCTGCTGAAACTTGTGCCATTCGTATGCCGGTGATAAAAAATGTACCAGCTTTTATTTATTTCAATGATGCTTCCATGATTGTTGCCTCCGTAGTACATCGGCTTTTCTGCGGGTTTGTAGGTATCAATATGGAGATCATTGTTGCTGATTATTACCCCCTGATATACGAAATCTTTTACCGGGGACCTGCTTGTCGCATAACAGAGTTCATGCAAGGCTATTGATGAATAAATAAAATAATAAACATCTCCTTTTTTACGAATTGACGGTGCTTCAAAAAACTCGTGTCCTTCGAAACTGCTTCCCTTGCTGAAAGGTTCACTGGGAGCGATGAATACAGGATCTTCGATGATGGTGAGCATGTCGGGTCCAAGGACAGTAACCATCGGCCCGCTTCTTGAAGTATCACCGGGCATACAGAATCCGGTATACAGATATGTCCTGTTTCCTTCTGTCAGAACACCGGGATCAAACTGGGGCTGATCACCCTCCCTTTCACCGAGGCGGGTTCCGTCGGAGTAGTGCACATAGCCGAGGAATCTGAATTCCCCTGAAGGAGTATTGCAAACAGCAACAGAGACAATCGATACTTTATCCAATACATAATAAAGATAGTATTTCCCATCCGGCCCGACAGTAACATCAGGAGCATACAGACACATCCTGCCGTCCGGATTCAAAGGGTCATTAGTTTTTTTATAAATGATTCCTTCGTAACGCCAGTCTCCCGGGTTACTGACCGGTGCAGACCAGCAGACATAGTCATTCAGACAAAAAACATGCCCGTTAAAACGATCATGAGAGCCATAAATATATACCCTGTCATTGAAAACATACGGTTCCCCGTCCGGTATATATTCCCAGGAAGGAAGAAAAGGATTATAACCTTGTTTTTTCATTGAATTTAACTCCTTACATCAGGTTGCATAAACAGTAGAAAAATATAATAACCCGGAAAATGTACCTGTTAAATATAACAATTAATATACTGTTTTTGCAACATCATCCGGATATAAAAATTCGCGATAAGCTCGACATAATATCGGGGGATCACAAGGGCATCGACAATATCAATGGTTTCCGGAACAATATTACGTGGGTCTTGATCCTTGCGGATCCAATCAGGGGAAAGACATAAATAGCCCAACAGGATAGAGTAAAAGACCACCTGCAAAGCAGGTGGCTTCCTTTTGATAGTGAATAAAAAATCATATTTTACACAGAGAGATAAATCGGATATAATAGAAATTGCCCGGTATTTGAACTGAAGATTGAGTCCCCGAAGGCACTTAAAAACAATGCAATATAAAAAACGTTTTATAGTAAAGGAGAATAGGAAATGAAAAAAGTAAGTATCGGTAAAGGTTTGTTGTGCTTTATTATGCTGATCCTTCCTGCTTTTCTCGGCGCACAAGCTTTAGGCGATGTGAATAACAGCAGCACAGTCGACATCGTGGATGCCCTTCTCATCGCACAATACTACGTGGGACTTAACCCGCAGAACTTCTCGGCGGACGCGGCAGACGTGGATGGCGACGGATCCATCAGCATAGTGGATGCGCTCCTGGTGGCCCAATATTATGTCGGTCTCATCAGCTCGTTCCCGGCAGGGACTCCGGCGCCGACACCGGCACCCACGACTACCCCGGGAGGACAGACAGGGAGCGTTCCCTGGCTCCATACAGACGGGAAATACATCAAAGACGCAAACGGCAATATCCCGCCCCTGTACGGTGTCTCTTTCCCCTGTATTACAACGATCATGGATTCCCGGACTATTCCCGGGGATTCGTCCAAAACGAACATCCAGCGGTATATTGACATGGCAACGGACACCACGGACGGGTGGCGCTCGAATGTTGTACGGTTCCCCGTATATCCGGACTGGTTTAACGATGAAACGGGCAGTCATGAAGGCTGGAAGCAGGCAGATCCCGATACCTATTTCAATACGTACCTCGATCCGGCTATTCAGTATTGTATCCAAAAACAACTCTATGTAATCATCGACTGGCACTACATCGGCCAGAGCTGGACAGACCCGAACATCGTGTCCAATACCGATGCCTTCTGGACGTACGTTCCACCCAAATACTCAAACTGCCCCAATGTCCTTTTCGAAATTTTTAATGAACCTACCGGAGGGATTACCCAGACGGACTGGAACAGCTGGAAAACCGCTGCGGATTCATGGGTGAGCATGATCAGGCAGGCGGCACCGGATAACCTCATCCTCGTCGGCTCTCCGTCATTTTCACAGGATCTCACCTATGTGCCCCAGAATCCCATCAATGGAACGAATATCGTGTACATCGCACACATTTATCCGGGGCATGCACAGAGTAACTGGGATTCCTGGTTCGGTAATACGGCGGACAGTTTCCCGGTAATGATTACCGAATGGGGCTGGGAAGCAGGCTCCACACCACCCTGCGACGGCACTCAGTCGAGCTATGGAAATGC
>JAFGRV010000114.1 GCA_016934975.1 Spirochaetales bacterium
AATGTGTATTATTTATAGAGGAGGTTACAATGAATAAAAAACTTACTCTTAATATTGAAGAAGAATTAATAAAATTTGCTCATGAATTCGCGAAGAAAATGAAGCAATCCCTCTCAAGTTTGGATTAACCCCGGGAACCATCTTGTCTTTCTTCAAAAAATATTGTATGAAAACAAATACGGATTATAACCAGGCTGAAAAGAATGAAGAAAAGTAAAAAGTCCAAACGAAAAGCTTTAAAAGAGATTCATTTCAATACACTTGAGAACCTTTATAACAGGTCCGTCTCCATCCCCCTTAAAAAGAATAAATTCGTCATCTTCAGCGATTTACACCTTGGTAATGGCAAGCGGAATGATGATTTTAAAAAAAACGGTTTATTATTTGAGACTATTTTATCTGAATTTTATTTAAAACAGGATTATACCCTCATCCTCAATGGAGATATCGAAGAGCTTCAGCGGTTTTCATTAAAAAATATTAAGAAACGCTGGGGGCATTTATATGCGCTCTGGGATTCATTTTATGCAAAAGGTCATTTTTATAAGTTGTATGGAAACCATGATGAAAAATATTTACAGGATAAAGAAGAATACACATATCCTGTCCATCATAGTCTTATTCTTACATACAAAAATAAAAATATTTTTTTAATCCATGGACATCAGGCTACGACCTATTATACAAAGTTTAACTGGTTTGCGGGATTTTTTCTTAAGTATGGCGCGAATATAATGGGAATTAAGAATTTTTCCGGTTCTTTTCAGAGTAAGTTCAAGAATTTATCCGAAAAAAGAATCTATGAATATGCTCACTATAAAAAAATAATTTCAATTATGGGTCATACACATAGGCCTTTATTCGAGTCCCTCTCCAAACTGGATAGTCTTAAATTTTCAATAGAAGATTATTGCAGGGAATATTTACATTGCGATGAAGAGAGAAAAAAAGTCATCCGGAAAGAGATCCGGACCCTGAAAAAAGAGATGGTTGATTATGTTAATGTTAAGGAAAAATATTCCCTCTTAAGTTCTTTGTATTCCACCGATGTCATTCTTCCCTGCTTATTTAATTCCGGCTGCGGAATAGGAAAACACGGAATAACCTCTATTGAATTGTCCGATGATACCATTTATCTGGTCCACTGGTTTAACCGGAAAGTGAGTCATAAATATTTTGAGATTGATGGGTATGAACCTGTGAACCTGGCAGGTACCGATTATTACAGAGTTATACTGAAAAGTGATTCCCTGGATTATATTACCACAAGGATTGCATTGCTTTCGTAATCTTTCACCATTCTCTATAATCTGAGATAAGTAATACAGAAATACGGGAAAAAGCCTCTCTCAATGAGCTCCACATTGCTCATCCTATCTCTTTACAATTCAGAAAAAAATGCATAGTATGGAGTCAAACAGAGGTCTTATAACCATTCTGCATAAAATATGTGCGCATTATTAGGATACTACGATGGAAAATAAAAACAAACTGTCTCTCCTGGAAGAAATTTTACCTGTTATGAACTCCGTAAAATCTCCGGAAGAACTCCTGAATTACCTCATCGATAGATATATTGAGATCACAGGTGCCTTAACCGGGAGTATTATGATTATAAACCCTGAAACAACAGAACTTGAAATTAAGGCATCCCGGGGATTGTTGTCGGATAAAACGACAAATGTAAATCTGAAGATAGGCGAAGGAGTAACGGGAAAAGTCGCGGAGACAGGAAACTCCCTTTTAATCAACGATACCCGTTCAATCGATTATTACATCCGGATACGGGAAGATCTGAAATCGGAGCTGGCAGTACCTCTTAAGCTTGAAAATAAAATAATCGGTGTTATTAGTGTTGACAGCGACCGCCTGAATGCCTTTACTGGTGAGCATCTTGATATATTGGAGTCAATCTCCAATTTTGTGGCACAAATTCTTAAGAAAGAGAATTTAATCAAAGATCTTAAAGATAAACTATCAAAACAAGATCTTTTATTAAAAATATCCGAGATTTTAAATGAAACCTTTCCTCTGGATAAATTATTCAAGAAAATAATGAAAGAACTCTCCGAAACAATCCATATCGAGAGAAGTATCCTGGTTATTCTTGATTCCGATGATAAATTAAGGATTTTCGACGGCTATAAATTGAGTGATGAAGCAAAACAAAGGGGTATTTACCAGATTGGAGAAGGGATTATCGGGAAAGTTTATAAATATGGGAAACGAATACAGATAAAGGATATTTCAAAAAGCAAAGAATTCCTGAATAAAATGAAAATTTGGAGGGGGAAGGGGAAAAATTCCTTTTTTGCCTATCCGATCCGTTATGAAAATAAGAATGTCGGCGTATTAAGTCTCGAAAAGAAATATATATCTGATCAGGATTTCACGGAAACAGGTGAGTTTATTAAGCTTATTACAAGTATGATTTCCAATAAAGTCCAAAGTTACGTTCAGACTCAGCGTGAAAAAGACCTGCTTTTAAAAACAAATATAGAACTAAAAGAAAAATTGCTGGAAAAAGAATCGGGTATTATTTTTATCGGAAAAAATAAAAAAATACTGGAAATACTCGATACGGTGAATCTCGTCGCCGAGACAGATGCTTCGGTTTTAATCACCGGTGAAACAGGAACCGGAAAGGAAATACTCGCCCAGCTTATTCATTATAAAAGCTTGCGCTGGGATAAACCGTTTATCAGCATAAATTGTGCTTCCATCCCGGAAAATCTCCTGGAATCGGAACTCTTCGGTTATAAACGGGGGGCCTTTACCGGTGCTGTCAAAGACAAAAAGGGGAAATTTTTTCTGGCGGATACGGGAACCATTTTTTTGGATGAGATCGGTGATCTCGATTTTAATCTTCAGGCAAAGATATTACGGGTATTGCAGGAAAAGATAATTGAACCCATCGGGAGTGAAGAGAGTACAAAAATTGATATCAGGGTTATCGCCGCGACAAACAAGGACTTAAAGAAATATGTAAAAGAAGAAAAATTCAGGGATGATTTATTCTACCGTCTGAATGTCATTGCTTTTCATCTTCCTCCTTTATCACAACGGCGTGATGATATACCACTATTTATCGATTATTTTATTAAACAATATAATACAAAATATAACAAAACAATCCGGGACATAGAACCCGGGTGCCTTGCCAAACTCGTCCACCATGAGTGGAAAGGGAACATACGGGAGCTTCAGAATGTCATCGAACGGGGAGTCATCCTGACAAAGGGAAATACTCTTGATAGTTCCGTTCTCCCCGAGGGTATAGCCGGAGAGACTCTAGAAAAGGAAGATTTATTTCTCGAAATCCTTGAACAGGAAATAAAGTATGCTCACCCCGGAGAGATCTATAAATCCATCATGGGGAAAATAGAGGATTATTTGATAGATTACGCGCTGATAAAAACTAATAACAAACAAATAGAGGCTGCCGATTTGCTCGGAATACACAGGAATACCTTGTATCAAAAAATAAAGAACAAAAGCAGAAATATAGAATAGATATAACTGACACCTGTTAGATAATTCTCGATACTTTCTATAGCTTCCGATATATGTGCTAAATATGTTTTATCATTTTTTATAGACATATTCTGCCTGAGCAAGAACTTCGTCTCTGAAATATTTGCTTATATCTAAACTGTCAAGAGTGAGGTTCTACACAGGGAACAGAACTCACACTGGGTGCAAGTTTTATAGTTCACCTTCCATATCCCCTGTTTTAATCCCCTCTTTTATTTATGAAGAATCTCAAAAAAGTTGCTTGCTTTTGGTTTAAATAGAACTCATGATTAATAAGGGAGATGAAAACATGAAATTTTCAGGTGTCATGGGATTATCTATTGTCTGCGTGTGTGGAGAGAATGGTTCACTTCCGCATGACGCATTTTTGCAAAAACCTTAGGGAATACGTATGACTATTTGTGTCATTGATGATGAAGAATTCCTTTGTGATGCTCTTGCTCTTTATATATCAAAATTAGGTCCGTATACTGTTCATAAACTCACCGATCCCAGAAAAGTCGTGAATCTTATATCAACTCATACCATCGACCTTATTTTCACCGATGTAAGAATGCCTCACTTAAGCGGGATTGATGTGGCGAATGAGGTGAAGAAACAGCAGGTGAACACAAAAGTGGTCCTTATTTCCGGACAAAGCGATATTATCGAATCCATCAATGCCTTCGAGATCGGGGTGTATGATTTTCTCATAAAACCTGTCGATGTGAATAAAATCATAGAAATCATCCGTAGTATTGAAATACAAAATGAACAACAAAGAAAATCAACACATATTTTTAATATAGATGATATTTCTCCGGAAGAGGAAGTTGTCATCGATGACATTCTTTTTCCGCCGGAAATCTATGTAACACGAGCCGGGGTGGGAGAAATTATTATTGCTTCCGAGGCCATGAAAAGTCTGTATAAAAAAATAAAAAAAATCCATGATTATCCCGATATACCTGTTTTTATCGAGGGAAGAACCGGAACCGGAAAAGAGGTGATAGCACGGTCAATTCATTATCAGTCTCCCGATATTGTCACCCCTTTTATCGCGTTAAATTGTGCCGCCATTGAAAAAAATCTCTTCGAATCCGAATTGTTCGGTTATGAGAAAGGTGCATTTACAGATGCCCAGGCCTCGGGGAAAACCGGTAAAATAAAACTCGCGGAAGGCGGGAGTTTGTTTCTCGATGAAATAACGGAGATTTCAATCGATCTGCAATCAACATTATTACGGGTGCTTCAGGAAAAAGAATATTACAAGGTCGGTGGAAATGAAAAACAAAAAGTGAACACACGGATCATTTGCGCGACGAACAGGGATATAAAGGAGCTTGTTGCGCAAGGATTATTCAGGCAGGATTTATTTTACCGTCTTGATGTCTGTAAGGTGACCATCCCGCCCCTTAATCAGCGAAGAGAAGAAATCATCCCGCTGCTTCTGCTTTATATAAAAGAAATGAATAGAAAAAAAAAGATAAAAGTAAAAAAGATAGCCGGAGATGTGCTGATCTTTCTTTATCATTATGACTGGGACGGAAATATACGGCAGCTTAAGAATGCCGTGACAAAAGCCCTGCTCTTTAACGAATCAAAGCTTCTCTCCATGAATGATTTTGATTTTCTTGAAAAAACGAAGAAGACCGGATTGACCATTACAACGATAGACGATATCGAACTTCCTGAAGAACCTTTTAGCCTTGAACAGTTGAATGAAACAATCATCCGGAAAACATTAATTAAATTTAACGGAAATAAAAGTAAAACGGCCCAGTTTCTCGGGCTCCAGCGTCTTCAACTCTACAACCGCTATAAAAAAATAATCGACGGATACGAGAATCAATAAGTTCATTCCTTTGTAAATATTATACACAAAACTACTCATATGGCACATTTCTTGCATCTCTATATGTAAGTAATATTAAAGTATGATATTTCCTTACGGGTCAATGTTTTATAAGTTTTATTTTGTTTTTTTAACCGTAAGGTAGTGTCGGGATTATACTCCGGTTTAGAAACCGGGTATTTGCCCGCATTTACAACTGGAGGCATTGAATATGAATACGACTACAAAGCATGCAATTGTAAAAAACCTGGAAAGCAACGATAAATACGAAGCAATAAAAGAATTAATATCTAATTTACCTCTTTTAGACGAATCTTTTTTAAGAGAAGAGCTTACAGACGCGGTTATCCAACGGGAAAAAATTATGAGTACCGGTTTGGGTAATGGTGTTGCCATAGCACATGGCAGAATTCCTTCTATTAGAAATACTTACATCTGTCTGGGTATCTCCAGGAACGGAATTGAATATAATTCGGAAGACGGAAAACCTGTACATTTTCTTTTTCTCATAGCCCATCATCCTGATATGCAGAATTCATACCTCAAAGTACTCTCTACGATCGCCGGTTTAGTGGACAAGACTATTATAAAAGCGGATTCAAGCTGTGAAGATTTCTCCCAACTGGAACTCCTCGTCTCTTCATCCTTTTCTCACCTGTTCTGTGTTTCCCTTCAGTAACCCCATAAGCAGCGCGTGTTATCGAACACCCGGACTCATAAAGCTCCCTTACACCTCAAGGGAGCTTTTTTTTTATCGACCCATGTTGAGTCTGTTGTTGGAATTCTAACATTCCGGTGTTAGAATTCTTACAACCGGAAGCGGGTTTTAGCCCTGTGAGGTGTCAACCGGCCAGATCGATCACTGTCTGCGGCCGGGGTGGAGACTGTTGCGGCGGATTACTCTCGATAAAATAGTGGTGAGTAAGCATGGTGGAAAGAATCGCCGTAATCCGCATATTATCCGTATTACTCATCGAATGACCTTTTGCTTTTTTGCATTTATAAACCAGCTTCGAGACTGCCTGGCTGTTAAAAATTCCCGCCTTTTTTACGGCTTCTTCATCTGTCAGGTGATCTACCCACTCCGGTGTTTTTGCGAAGAAGAAACTCGCCGCATCCGGGGCACGGTATGGCTGCTTTGAACGGGTTAAGACGGATGACGGAACAAGATCCTTACACGCTTTTTTGAGTATGTGTTTCTCGTCTAACGCGAGTAGTTTGTGGTGTGCCGGAAGCTGATTCGCGAATTCGACGAGGTTGCAATCAAGAAACGGAAAACGGCCTTCCACCGAGTTTGCCATCAGCATTCTATCCCCTTGCGCGGATAAAATGTACCCGGAAAGGAGGGTGACCATTTCAAGATACTGGGACCTGAAGAGCGAATCCCATGCAGTATGTTCCGGGGGTAAAGAATCCAATAATTCCCGGGTGACATCCGTATTTGTCATTTCTTCCCGGAAGTCCGGGGAGACCATGAGCAGAAGGGAAGATGTGGTATTCCACCGGGGACGGTGGGAAAATCCGGGATCCGACGGGTCCATGGCTTTTGTAAAAAATGCCTTTGCAAAGGCCGGTATCTTTCCCGGGGAACGTGCCATCCAGGGATATAATGAAAGAATAATCTCGTCCCTCTTTTCCGATAAAGGCCCCCGGGCTAAAAACCGCCGGACCTTTTCTTCACGGAAAATATCGTACCCGGCCAGCACCTCATCCGCGCCTTCCCCGGTGACGACGACTTTATACCCCGACTCACGGACCAGTTTCGAAAGAAGGAATAACGGGGCGGGGGCGGTCCGCAGGATCGGGCGTTCGGTGTGCCGGATCACCTCGGGGAAAATTGATCCGATATCTCCCTGTGACACGGCAACATCCCTGTGTTCGGTCCCCAGATAACGGACCATCTCATTTTGATAGGTTCCTTCGTCGAATTCCGGATCGGTAAATCGAATAGAAAAAGTTTTCAAGGGTGTGTCTGTGAAGCGTGAGACGATGGCGGATGAGATTGATGAATCTAGTCCCCCTGACAGATATGCACCTACCGGAACATCGCTCCGTGTAAAGCGGAGTTTGGAGGCTGTAAGAAGATGATGTCTCAATTCCTCCGCGTTTTCCTCAAGGCTTTTTCTATTTATTTCCTTTTTTTCCGGAAACCGGAGAGTGAAGGAGGCTTCTTCTTCAAGCCTCCCGTTTTTTAAGCATCCGAAATGCCCCGGCTTTAATTCGAATATACCCTTAAAAACAGTACGGGGTGCCACGGGGCTCCAGAAGGTAAAAACCTGATGCAATCCGGAGGGATCGAACTCACGCTTTACCGTGGTATCGGAAAATATCGCCTTCATTTCCGATGCAAAATAAAACCTCTTATTGTGAAATGTATAGTATAATGGTCTGATACCATGGCGGTCCCGTGAAAGGATGAGGGTGTTTTTCCGTTTATCCCACAACGCAAGGGCCCATTGACCATTGAATTTATTAAAACAGGAAACCCCCCATTCCTCGTAGGCATGGACGATGACCTCGGTATCGCTCTTTGTCCGGAATTTATGCCCGCTTTTTTTTAGGATTTCGGCGAGTTCGATATAATTAAAGATCTCGCCATTGAAGGTGATCCAGATGGTTTTATCTTCGTTTGATAATGGCTGGGCACCGTCGGAAACATCGATGATTGCCAGGCGTGTATGGGCCAGGGCCGCGAGGTTATCTCTGTAATATCCGCTTGAATCCGGGCCCCGGTGGGTGAGACTCCCCATCATCTGCAGAAGGAGTGGAACTTCGGGGGGGGAATTATCTTTATGATTATTAACTATTCCGCATATGCCGCACATTATTGATTACACTCCATATTTTTTTTTAATAAAATTTAAAAGGTTGCCTGAATTGCCTAAGTTTTCCGTACTGATTTCTTCATCGGTTATGACAATAGTGAAAATGTCCTCGATAAATAATGCGGTTTCAATCAGACTCACCTCCCGTTTATTATCCGAGGTATCTTTTATTGAAGAGAGTTCATTTATGCATGTTTGAATATATTTTTCATCGATCATACTTCCAAATTTCCGTTTATATTTGATTCTGTAGGTAAAATCATAAAATCAGGGCAAATTTCTCTTGTGCCGGGAGTTTTGATCATCTCTTATATAATTTAGGTTGTCCAATAATCCTCATTATAATTAAATTGTTATCCACCCACACCATATATAGTGTAATGTGGTTATTGGCCAACCTTGTTTGGGGTTGGAAACTCACCGGCATGTAAAGGCGTATCTCATGAAAATCAAGGTTTTTATAAACTGCCTTGTTCTTTAAAATAAATAGACCGGATGTGAATCGGGGTTTTTCCCAAAGAGCATCACATCATCGATTAATTGAACCTTTTCGCCCTGACAGAGTGCAAATAATGTTCGTTCAATACCAATTCCTCCGCCAAAGGTATCGGGAAAGAGGGGAGTGCCATCGGGTTTTTTCCGGTTTACTGCCATAAGGAAGGGACCGTACCCCCCCAGATCGATGATATTAACTAAGTTACCCTCAACTATTTCAGGTTTTACACTAATAATTTTATTGTCCAGAAGTCTTTCTACAATAGGTTGATACAGCCATTCCCTGATGGCGCCGGATAAAATTTCATATGCCGGGCCGTAAGCCGAGGTTTTTCTGTTAAGTGATTGGGCGCACAAATCGTAATTGTAGATCATATCCGAGGTAAATGCGGAAATAGGTGTTTTTGATCCGTCCGGTTTTACATAAGGATAAATAAGATCATAATTTTCTCTCATGAGTCCGGTGATCCAGAAAAACTGATGTTTTAATGTTTTTCCCAATTCCTTTTCATAGTGAGATGAACCAAATTTTTTTGCCGCTTCATCTTTTCTGAACCTGGGAAAGGGTTTTTTCGGTACTTCGATGACTATTCCCAGGGCCTTGAGACTATCCTCATTCTTTTCTGCTACAGCGCTCATGGCATAGATAATAAGATCTTCGAAAAAACTTAAGGCTTTTTCCATGTCTTCCTGAAGGATCTTTTTTACCTTATCCGGATTATTCAGGTAATCCTCATATGATACATTTCTGTTTCTTCGAAGTTCAATATCCATCTGGGAAAAATCTATAACATATTTTTTTCTTTGACTCCCCACAGAGCTCTCCATTTCCAGCCTTATATTAGGTGAATCAACAAAAATCCCTTTTACTTTGGGATTAAAACAAGCAAGGAATTTTGAATATATCATAGAGTGTGTTGTATGGTATGCATGACCTTTATAATTAATAGAAGGAACATGCTCCACATCATGCGCCAGTGGGTCGGTTAAAGGACTTAAAGATACTTTTTCCATATTCAGAAGCCCCTGGGCTGCCAAATGTTGTTGCATCGCTGTTACAAAAGTTGTCCGTATGGCCATAACATGATACATCGATTCATCTGTCCATCTGTTAATATAATTTTCATTGATATAATTTTCCATGGAGCCTCCTTCTTGCTGAATCGAGGCTTGAAAATTATGCAAGCTTTGTCCGACACTATAGGTTATTACAGTCATGGTGGTACTCCTTATCGCTTCCTGAATTTTATAAAAGGTTTCCCGGGTTGTCCTAAAAATCCGGTTTACCATACTTTCGGACAACCCTTGAAACCAATTGTATTATTATTATTATCTTATTTTTTATCTCTTTTCAACAGATTCTCCCATTATAAAACAGGATAATACTTCTTTATTTCCCAGTCAGTCACCTGGATTCTGTATTCATCCCATTCCTTTTTCTTTAATGCGATAAATCTCTCGAAGCAATGATCCCCTAATGCCTCTTTCATGAGTTCACTCTTTTCGGTCTGTCTGATTGCTTCGCCCAAATCATAGGGTAATGAAATAATCCCTTTTTCCGCTCTTTCTCTATCATTCAGATCGTAGAGATTAAGTTCCATAGGTTCTTCAAGTTCCAGTTTATCCTCGATTCCTTTTAATCCCGCGTTGAGCATCACTGCCAGCTGGAGATACGGATTCCCCGAGGGGTCGGGACAGCGAAGTTCCATGCGAGTGGCATTTTCTTTCCCCGGCTGATACATGGGGACCCGGATAAGGGCGGATCTGTTTCTTCGTGACCAGGCGATATATACCGGTGCTTCATACCCGGGAACTAATCTCTTATATGAATTCACCCAGGGGGCCAGAATGGAGACCATTTCCGGTGCATAT
>JAFGRV010000115.1 GCA_016934975.1 Spirochaetales bacterium
AGGATTAAGGCCATTGCCAAAAATATGCCGAAAATAAAAACACCGGATTGCTTTTGAATGAGAATCAGTAGCGCAAACGACATGATGAAAAAGAAGGCAAACAGCAAATAGAAATATCCCGTTGTGAATTTAATAAGGCGGCAGAGGGCGTGCGTCACCATGAAGGAAGACAACAGGAACATCGAAGATAAATCCATGACCTGAAACACGAAGTAGAACTGGGAATGGTAAATAAAGGACGTTATCCCGACCAGAAGGGCAATGGGAGGCAGCAAACGGATGATCGATTTCTTATCTTGGGACCTGAACCGGAAATACAGGTAAAGAGCGATTATGACATAAGCGATATTGGTCCATGCATTGGCCGGCTGCATTATTATAGAATGCAAATTGGTCTCGTTAAAATGCATGGTTGCCGGTTCAAGGTTCAGGTCTCTTATACTTGAATAAATGTCTCCCATATTCATCTTATTACTCGATTTTAAAGACTCAAAGTTTAAAAGTCAATGAAAAAAAATCTGGTCATACAAAATAGTCCCCCCCGACCATTTTTGCCCTTTTTGTTGACAGTATTCATAACACTAAAGGGGAATTTATTGATTAGCTAAAACAGGGTATTCGACGTTTTAATTCCGTATCAGGAATTTAATCAGGTTAATCCTGTCCTTTAAATCAAGTTTTTTATATATATTATTAATGTGGCGCCGCACTGTAAAATAGGAAATATATAATTCATCCGCAATTTCGGCATTTGTTTTATTTTTAATGATGCCGGTAATGACATCGTTTTCGCGTTGTGTGATTTCCTTGTTACGCAACATGAAATTCAACCGTTCCATGCATTTTTTCATTTGATTCTCTCTCAGATTGATATTTTCCAGATTTTTTTCTATCAATTCATTCTGGAGTTTTACAGCCGTTCTTTTCAAGGATTTAAAATGGTTAATATTGATATACGTCTGGAATGAAATGAACAGCAGGATAACAAAAAAGGACGTGTATTGCAGGTCAGGGCTAACATAAAAGGAAACAACTTCAATGAACACGCTGAAAATAATTACAAGTATACTGACGGTAAACGCAAGCGTGCTCGTATCTTTTTTTAACCTGTTAATTTTAATGATATTAATGATAAAACCAATAAATAAAATAACCACCATATATTGAAGAATAAAAATGAAATAATAGGAATATTGCATGAATAGATTTGTCGGCAGCAGGATATAAACAAAGAATATCAGGCCGCCTGCAGCCAGAATAATATTATACGTTTTTTTTAAAACAAGCCGCGGATACAACGAACATATATATTGTACAAAACAGAATACGAGCGAATATAACACAAAAGCGATAAGCTTTCGGCGTAATTCCCAGCTTGTTATGGTAATAAAGAAATTTATGCTGCAATTACCTATCAGCAGATGCCTTAAAATCCATAAAAAGGCGATAAGCCCAAAAAACAGGTTATACATCCTTTTTTCCTTGAGTATGATAAAAACGATCAAATGATAAAGCCCTATAATGAAAAAACAACCGAATAAAAAAAGCTCCAAAATAATTTCCTTGGTGTATGCCTTATTCATGACATTCGCGTTGCCAAGTGTCATTATTTTTTGCCCGGCGAGTTTTCTGTAGTGGTAATTCGAAACATGAATGATGATGTCCAGAATTTCATCATCAGGAGAAAAGTAGGCCAGGTGCGGGTTAGAATCATTAACCGCCGTTTCAAATGATGTACCAACGCTGCCGACAGAAGTTATCTTCCTGCTATTTACGTATAAGACGAGGGGGTTTGTCTGTTCCAGCAAACGAAAAGCCATTTCCTGGTCCGCTTTTTTCAGCAATACGGTCAAGCGGAAAGATCCGTAACCCTCCCTGGGCAGCAAATCATTGCCCATGCGACGGTTTTCCCAGTTCCCCGGCAGGGAAATATAACCGTCGGGAACTGCCGGTTCGCTGCCATTCAATTCATCATGAGATACAAACCGTTTCCAGTAAAATTCCCATTCCCCCCTTAATTGAACGGAACCGTTTTTTTCGAAATCCCAGTCCCGAAGATCAAGAGTTCCGTTTTTCGCCTCGATTTGCTGGCTATTTATCCCATTAAGGAAAAAAGTGAGCAGAAGAATGCTGACACTTACAACCAGTAAAAGAATAAATAACCATTTCATACGAGGAAGGAGTATACTCAATTGACTTTTAATGTGCAAGTTTAAAAAAAATAATATAGTCTCCACGGACCAATAAGGAATTTTATGAGTGCTCCCCCGGTCAATTTATTTATAAATTTTTATAATGATTAAATACCGGATTTGTACTTTATGCAATAATGTCATTAAATAAGAAAGAAGCGAGGTTGTCCCGGGTAATTCCGGGTCAACCTCGTCCTTTTTATGATCTGTTAGTAATCTACTATAAAGCTATAGGGACCGGCATATCCATCAATTCTAAAATAATGACGCCCGGTTTTTTTGGGGGTGAAGGAATAAGATTTCCACCCGGATACATTGCCGTTACTTAAAAAATAATCGTATTTCGACAAATCAGTGCTGTTATAGATGGAAATGGATTTATAGCCGCCCAACAGGGAAACACCTATCGGCTTTATGGTATCAAAATCCACATAAAACCAGTCGTAATTACCCGAATAGTATCCGGATACTTCTTTACCGCTGATGATGGGGCCGTCGGCAGCTGTATATACGTCATTCGGCTCGTCTTCGTATTCCAATTCACCGATATACATTATTTCAATTATTCTGTTTTCAGGAATTATCTTAACAGATGATATAACCGTGCCGTCCATCCTGGACAATGTATACACATCAACCCATTCATATAAGGCATAAGTTACCTGTTTTTCTTTCGGGAGCACGGTAGTGATCGAGTAAGTTTTTGTTTCGGTTACTTCCGATGCCTTTTTATACTCGATGCTAGTCTGGGTTAAAGCCTCGAATGCTTCGGCGGTCGCCCTACTGTTTTTATCTTCCGTATAAGTCAAAGTACTTGAGTAACTGAATTTGACCGATAAACTTTGGGAAAACGTATAGGAGGAGGATTCTTTTACCCCCACCTGGGTTGTTGTACTAATGGTCAAATCGGCTCCGGCCATCTTGCGTGCATACTTGACCCTGTTCCAGTATTGTTTACGGGTTATTTTATAATACGGACTATTTCTTATCTGTGTTTCCTTGGTATAAATCGGATCTGCTACATATAAACAGGGAATAGGCCCCTCGGCTATGGTCACCGCATCATCAATGGAATATTGAGGGGGGGTCATATTAAAATTGGTAATATGTGGTTCTTCTACTTTCTTATAATGATACTCAGGACTCACAGGTCCGATATATTTAAATGTTTTTGCACTGGGAAAGGGATATGAGGAAAGACTGACGCCTTTTTGAAATTTAAACAACTGATTATCCCCTCCATGCGAAGTACCAAAATAATAGATATTACCCCCGCATTTATCGGGATGATCAAAGGGATCCCTGTTTTTGCTGCTGAGGCACATATCAACGGCTCCCACTCCTTTGGGTGAAAAAATTTGATAATAGCCATCAATAGTAGCAGAACCCAGGTAAAAAATTTGATTATTCCCGCCATGGGGTTTGTCATTATACATATAAATATTTGTGGTATGGCTGATATCCATCACGCCGCCACTGTGACGGGGCACTAAATAAAATTCCCTGGCGTCCGGCGCGACAGGAACAACCAGGAATTGCTGATTATCCCCACCATGATATGATCCCGCATAAATATTATTGGTGCTATAACTGACATCAAAAACCCTGGAAGAATCCCGCTTTATACTGATTGTATAAAAATTTTTGTAAAGGTCCGGTAAATTTTTAATAACCGCATCACTGGACGCCCTTGTATCTGCAACCGGCGTTTGTTCTTCTTCGATTTCTAAATTCTGATTCCCCAAATAGCAGGCAGAAAACAGGAATGCCAATAATGCCGTCAAACAAAAAACTTGAAACAATTTACTGTTCATACTTCACTCCTTTTTTTATATATTTAATTCAAGCCTATTTATTTTTAAATTGTTATTACAGTACAAGCACATAAAATGATCGGGGGGGTCCAGACTTTAATACGTTAAATGGTCGGGGGGGTCCATAAAAAAAGCGGCGCTATTTTATCCGCAGACGGCGATCTCCATGTCAACCCCGGCGATAATTCAACTTCTCCAACCAACTATGTGTTCTATGTTAAAGCACGCAATTGGTGGTTCATTCTCTATAGATCCTTATGATATAGAAATGGAGATAGCCGCCTCACCGCCAGCCTGGAAAAGAACGGAACGAGACAGCGGGAATGGCTTCGCTTGTCAATTACCGGGTCTGGTGAGTGTATGAATCGTAGCTGCGATTTCGGGTCCTGTGCGGGTCAAAAAAAGGCTGCACGGCTTGTTTCACCGTACAACTTTTAAATCTCCCAGGATTTGATGAGTGGTAAAATTTTTGCCCGTGCGCCGGGCAAAAATCGGCAATACATCGAACGCGGCTGATGTGGACGAGAAGGCCGGAATGAACGCTGTTGCGGAAGGTGCTGTTATAAATCTGGTTGTTGCTCCCGAACAGCCGCATATCCGGTTCCGGGCGGTTCGCACTGTCGATATACAGGTTGTTGTACGTACAGTAGTTCCCGCGTCCGTCGAGCAGGCTGACGCTGGATGAAAGCAGCTTGAGGAGCTGGGCACCGCTCTCACACGTGATGGTCAGGTGGTCGACGGGCTGGTCGACGGTTGACCCGAAATAATGGGTACCCGACCGGACAACGATCGTGCCATATGGCACTGACTGGTTGATGAGACTCTGGAACTGGGCGGTCTGATCGCCGGTGCCTGCCGGCAGATACAGGGCGACCAGGCCTCGTGCTGGCGGCGCGGATGTCGGTGTAGGTGTCGCCGCTACCGCGGGCGTTGCTGTTGAAGTGGTTCTTCTTCGGGCAAATACCGGTATTGCCAGAAAAATAAAAATCATAAAACCAATTAACAGTATTGTCATGTAATTTTTCTTTTTCATTTTTCCTTTCTCCATTTAAATAGTCATTTTTTTATTACCCTTACACGTCACAATATAACGGTTCGTTTTATTACTAACCTGTTATCGATGGACAATATGTATTATAATAAAACAATATGACGCTTCCGGCTTTCGTGTGGACGCTCCGCTGACAAATTTGATAGTATTGGGCTATGGATGATAAAACATTATACCAAAAGATG
>JAFGRV010000116.1 GCA_016934975.1 Spirochaetales bacterium
CTGCGGCGGCATCACCAATCGCGCCCATCTGGCGTATCAGTTCACGCATATTTTTTGCCCCGGCACCGGATGCAGCCTGATAGGTCATGGACGATAACCACTCCACCAGGTCGTGTTCAAACAAACCGGCAAGCCCCATCAGCATTAATGCTACCGTACAATTACTACCTGCATATATTTTTATACCCTTTTGCAGGGCCTCATCGATGACCTTCCTGTTCACGGGATCAAGAACAATAATGCTGTCTTCCGCGGTTCTTAATGCGGATGCCGCATCAATCCAGTATCCCTTCCATCCTGTGGCAATAAGCTCTTTAAACACCTGTTTTGTATATGCCCCGCCCTGACAGGTGACAACAATATCGAGTCCCGAGAGAATTTTGATATCAAAGGCATCCTGCAATACCGGAACATCCAGACCTATGGACGGTCCCTCCTGACCTACCTGTGAGGTCGAGAAAAAGATTGGTTCGAATCCCTTAAAATCATTCTCCTCCTGCATCCGCTGCATTAAAACCGATCCCACCATTCCGCGCCATCCTACAAAACCTACCCTAAGCATATTGTCCTTCCTTATTAGTAAAGATTTCCTTAACCGTTTGTGTCCGTATGTAAATGAAAAAGCACATAAACAGTTCAGGTGATAATGAATCATACTCCTATTTTTAAAACGGAAATTTATGTTCATTATTGTTTGTTAATGTAACACCTGAAACTTTGAAAGTCAAGGGGGGGGACGGAGCTTCAATGTAAGCTAAAATGATTTTATGCTATTCCTGTTATTCTCTGTAAATACAAACTCAAACGGGTGAAAAACCTTCAAATCATGCCAAAGGATCCTGCCAATCTAATCCGGGGAATTTACTATAATCTCTGTCTGTCGTAATCCACGTACACCCTGCTTCCATAGCTAACGCAGCAAAATATGCATCAGGGATTAAATTTCCAGTTGCTCTGGATTCTACACACAATGTGGTAAAAATCTCCCAATGCATATCTCCGGGAGTAATCTTAATTGCATGCGGTAATGTGATGATTTCATTAATAAACTCCAGAGCAACGTTGGAAGCAGTTGGCGGGGTAAATATTTTAGGATGGGTAATAATCCTTAAAAAACCACTTAAAGCCAAAGGTGAGTAGCCAAAAGGTTGAATACCCGATAAAATATGTTCCACATACTGCTTAATTGGAGAATGATGTGGAGAATCCTCTCTATGGCAATAAAGATAAATATTGATATCAAATAATACCATTTTTATTCCATTATTTCCAATAATGCGGCTGAATTGTCTAAATCTACTCCGGGTTGTAAACCCTTTCCTTTAAATGTAATAATCTTCACAGGTTTTCTTTCATACTGATGTTTTATCTGTAATAATTTTTCCTGCAAAGCCTCTTCAACGAGAGCACTCAAAGTTGTATGATTTTCCAAGGCGATTTTCTTTGCCTGGAGGAGAAGATTATCTTTTATTCGTATGGTCGTTCTCATACTCTCAGAATAATATAATAGCATCAAAATGTCAAGGAAAAGCATCTTGATGCTGACAATAATTCTTACAGAAGCGTTTCCAATAAGATTGATATAAATAACTTCGTTATTACCGACAATCAATGATGAAAAGTGAAAAAATTTTTCAATGGATCTATTACCAGTTCACAACGAATATTGCATGCCAACAGAGAGGACCGCTTCCTTTGGAAAATACCTACAAAATCCTGAATATAAACATCCCCAATTTACTCCAATCATTATTTCTTTTAAAAAAAATCCAGGAAATGAAAGCAGCACAGAACTTTATGCAGTTATTAATAGTAAGGATTATCAGCATTATTAAAGCAGTATTTTTGAAGAAGCCTGAGAATTAAAAAATTAAGGAGCACACTATGTCTATAAATTTTATTCACGATTTTCATTTTATCCTGGCGAAAGGGATGAAAGAAAAACTTCAAAATCTGAGAATTTTTGATACATCGAAAAGTTTATCCGGGGTAATGGTAAAGATTTTAAAAATATTGACCCCGGCATTTGGAAAAGAGCATAAATGGGGAAAACAGAGGATGAGTAAGTATTTAGCGGTAAGTGAAGATCCCGGGGAAATACGAGAGCATGTACATGCATATATTCCGGATAAACTTTATAGAGAGCTTAAATTGTTGCACCAGGATTTGAATTTCTATAGTATTGCTCAGTTGATGCGTGGGTTTTTTAGTTTTTTTCTAGTTTTAGTGGATGCGTTTAAGGATGTGGATGAGGTTATCAAGGAATTGGAAAAAATATTTACTCGCTGGAAATCCGAGGACGAACAGACACGGCTGACATCACGGAAGTTCATGCGACAATTGTGGAAAATAATTCGATTTTTACCAGGAAAAAACAGGCTGGTAACCATTTATGATGAGAATTATTCTCCATTTTGGGTACAACGAATATAAAATCCCCATAGCCAAAAAAAATCAAACCCAAAACACCCACATAAAAAACCACCACAAGAAAAACCCTCCATCCATTCCGATGGATTCTGCCGAGCTAATCCGGGGAATCTACTATAATCCCTGCCTGTCGTAATCCACGTACATCCTGCTTCCATAGCTATCGCAACAAAATATGCATCGGAGTATAAATTTCCCATTACTCCGGATTTCACGTATAATGTGATAAAAATCTCCCGCTGCTTATCCCCGGCGGAATGTCCGAAATAGTTAATCCATATTCACCAATTCCAAAGTGATATCATCGACATTAACATTTGCCAAGGTACAAGAAAAAGTAATAGTCACCATGGTTGAATCAATCCGTGTTGTAAATGGAATAGTAATACGGTTCCATTCGGTATTTCCTCTCATCATCGGGACCTCAATTTCCACACCTAAATAGTTCTCTACAATAACGGAGCCTTCACCTATTGCATTTTCAAATTGCGTATAGACAGACAAGATATAATCAGTATTACATGGAAGTCCAAGGATAGTCTGGGAAATAGATCCGGAAGTACTGATTTGAGCACCGAATAATCCGGAGTGAGCCGATGGTGAATTTATTGCACATGCACCGATCCAACCCATTAAATCACCACTTTCAAAATCTCCATTTTGAATTAGAGGATCGGGTGTTGTTTCGGGTAATGTTTCCGGTGTAGCTACTGGTGTACCTACTGATGTTGATTCAGGTGTTGATTCAGGTGTTGATTTAGGAGTTGATTCAGGTGTTGCCACAGGAGTTGATTCAGGTGTTGCCACAGGTGTTGATTCAGGTGTTGCCACAGGTGTTGATTCGGATGTTGCCACAGGTGTTGATTCGGATGTTGCCACAGGTGTTGATTCGGATGTTGCCGCAGATGTTGTTTCATCTTCAACTGAAGAGTCTATTAAACCAATTGCAAGATTACATCCGGATAAAATAAAAGAAACCACGATAACTAAGAAATATTTTTTAATCATTTTTTGCCCCACTTAAATTTTATTAGCTTTTTATTTCGAATTTATAATTGTATCTATTGAGTTTAAGATAATATTAAAATTCCGGAGATTCAAGAAAAAAATAAAAATTCTTTTTTACACCCTTCAGATCTCTCCGGAAGTACCTTTACTGAGGAAAAAATTAAAAATATAACGTATGAAGTCTCTTTGGATTATATGCCGGAAAAACATGATCTTTCCACCATTACAATAGTAATGAAAACCTTGAATAAAACCACGAGCATTAAGAGAATAATGGTGTTAATCCCATTTCCCGGGATGCCCGTTTCATCTTTTCATCCGGTGTTTTCGTTGTAAAGCGCGTTGCCGCATCGAGTACCAGGGGTAATATATTTACATCCGCTACCGAGTTAATAAAAATATCTTCATTCCCCATAGCCCAATGGAGAGCCATATCGATTTCAGATTGTTTATCTAAAGGTTTATACCATGTATGAAATTGATCTTTTTCATTCTCTCCCTTAGGACCCCGGGCGATTGTTTTAATCCCCTGTATCGCGATATTTTTTTCTTTACAAACCGTAACAAGGGCGTCAAAATCTGATGCATAAGATTTATTTTGCATCATCATATAATTGTAGGGAAGTAAAACAGTATCAAAATCAAAACGTTCCAAACTTTTTAAGTGCATAGATGGAGTTTGTACCCCATGACCGGTTACTCCCAAATAATTAACCAATCCCTGGATCCGGGCTTCTTCAAACGCTTCTAATACCCCACCATCATCCATGGCAATTTCCCATTCATTTTCATCTACCAGACAATGCATCTGCCACAGGTCGATGGAATCCACACATAATCTCTCCAAAGACTGATGCAGTTCTTCTTTTGCCGCTTTATATGTACGCTTATCTGTTTTTGTGGCAAGAAATACATGTTGACGGTTGTGTTTAAGCCAGGGGTCCAGCCTTATTTCGGAGTCACCGTAACTTTCGGCTGTATCAATATGATTAATCCCGTATTTCATAATCAGGTCCATAGTCCTGTCTGCATCAGCCTGTGTTACATTAAAAAAAGCTGCTCCGCCAAAAAGTATTTTTGTACTCTTATGGCCTGTTCTGCCAAACACTTTTTTTTCTATCATATTTCATCCTCTTAAAAACAGTATAGAACAAGCCTTAATTTACTGTCAATTCAAATGTCTCGATTTTCTACGACGCCTGAAAATCAACAGGTCTTTTGAGTATGACTGGACCATTGAATGATAATAGTATATTATGTGAACAACCTGGTTTTCTTTACAAAAACCTCACAGAGGAGGAGATATATCAGATGGAATTACATCTCCCGGTGATCACCCTGGATAAAAAAACTATCGTAAGACGGTTACAACACAATCCATTCACCGGGGACCATATCAAAACCGCTGTGACAGTCGATGGTCTCTTCCGGATTGAAAACATCACTTTCGAAAGATTATCCACTCACCTGCTCAATAATAAACAAGCGTTAAAAACTATTTATTACGGATTTCACCTCACGCCATTCGGAAACTTTTTTATCGCATTAACCGGACAAGGGATTCTGGAGCTGGGATTTACAGAGGCTAACGGAACGGCTTATTTGGAAATGGTAAGAGAAAAATATCAGCCGGCTCACATGGTGATGGACGATACACGGACAAAAAAAATTATTCACGGAATATTCAACAATGACAAAAAAAACAGCACCAAACCGATTCACGCATTATTACACGGAACTGATTTTCAGATAAAAGTGTGGTCGGCATTACTGCACATTCCTTACGGTTATATTACATCTTATGAAAATATAGCACAATTTATCGGAAACCCTTCCGCTTTACGGGCTGTAGGAAATGCAATTGCAAAAAACAACTTAGCTTACGTTATCCCATGTCACAGGGTTATCAGAAAGACAGGAGATATCGGAAATTACCGGTGGGGAATCCACCGTAAAAAAATTATATTATCAAAAGAACTTGCTTTAAAATAACACCCCGGGCTTTATTATATACATGCCTTGCCGGATTAGCCGAGATGCTTATTATCGGGATAAGTTTTGGTTTATTTTTAAAACCTTTTACATTATAGTAGCTACGAGTTTATTTCTTCCTTGTCTTCTTCACAGTCTTTCTCGTTGGTGTCACCGTTTTCTTTGCTTTTACCGGTTTGGTTTTTTTTACCGGAGTTTTTTGAACGGTTTCTCTCATTAATGTCTTTTCTGCAACACCTTTATCAAAAACAATTGTCGTATTTCCTACTTTAATTAAATCACCAGAACGGAGAACTTTTTTCTTCACCTGTTTATTATTTACCGTTATCGGTTCATCCATACTCGTAATGGTAAAAACCCCATCAGCCTGTTCAATCTGAGCCTCTGTATGGACAACCTTTTCGTCGCCGATGATCGTGAGATCATTATCAAGACTTCCCCCGATTGTCACGGGATCTTTATTATCTACAATTGTCAATGGCTTGACTGAAGTTTTCTTCCCGTTCACCGTAAGAACATCCAGTGTCGGTATTTTCTTCTTATTTTTAAACTTGAGTAATGATAAGAGCCAGAGTAAAAGTAATCCTATTGGAATTGCAAGAAACATCCAGAAGGTGAGTTTTTCCTGTGGTTTTCCAAAGATTGTTCCGGCATAATAATCCCGCTCTGCACTTTGCTTCTTTCCATCTTGTGTCAGGACGACTTTCACCCTTCGCTTTTCTTCATGGGCCATACCCGCTTCATAGGTGATTAAATATTCATTTAATATCTGATTCCGGATAAGGCTGTAGAGATTTTCAAGTTCACCGGGCCGGGACGCGGGAAAATACCTCCCGCCGGAATTTTCCGCGATCGTTTCCAGAGACTTATTTTTTGTTTCTATCAACCCGATGGTAAAAACAGAGATTCCTTCTTTTTGTGCTGCGTCGATGGCACCTTTCATTTCTACACGGGTTGTATAATAGGGATTTTTCGGACGCTTGAGCACTTCCCCATCAGAGAGGAGAATTATGACTTTTCTCCCCCCGGTGGACCGGAACTTATTAATCGCTTCCGCAAGACCTTCATAGATTTCAGTATATCCCTCATCACCTTTTGGCCGTTCAATCTCTGAGAGTGCTTTCTCGATCATCACCTTTTTATTTGTCGGTTTTATGACCTCCCCGAGCTTCCAGTTAAAAGTAGCAAATCCGATTTTATCCGCCGGATTCTTAATTTGGGTAAGAAGAGCTAAGATGGCGTTTTTCGCATAGGTAAGGCGCCAGACATTCTCATTTTTCGTCTCTTTCCCCGATGCATCCTGATACATACTCCCGGAATTATCCAGCAAAAGAAGCATTTTTACACCCACATCTATATTGACACCCTGGGACAAAGAAACGATTTTCCTCTCTTTATCCTGTTCATAAATAGTAAACTGATCTTCCGATAGATCTCTTTTTGGGAATCCTTTGGTATCAGTCACACTCACATACAATTTTATCTGTTGATTGATGAGGAGAGGAGTATTATCAACCTGTGAAATCGTAATCAGATCTGCAAAGGTGAATGTCGATACAATGCTTAAAAGCAAAATAAATAAAAACCCTGTTATTTTTTTCATTTTCCTGCCTTCTTTCATTATTTCTTCTCCTTAAACTCAAATTGAGCCGTCCCGATCCTTATAATATCACCATCTTCAAGTTTCTTATTTACCTGGGTGAGATCATCATTGACAAATGTCTTGTTCTTCGAATCTGCCGTCGTAAGATAAAATCCGTCTTTTGCCTGAGTAATTTCAGTGTGAATATCTTCTATATTATTATATCCGGTAAGATTGATCGCTGTTACCGGTGATGACCCTATTGTGGTAAACTTCTGAGTGAGGGGATACTCCCTTCCTTTCAGATCACCGCTTAAAAGATTCAAAGATGCTTTCGCCATATTTATTTCGACGAGGGCGTAGAACAGCCCGATAAAAAGGCCAAGGAGCATAAGCCCTGCCAAACGTGAAAAATAATGTATACTTAAGAATAAACGGAGATATTCAAAGGCAAGTCCACCGATAATTCCACCGATAAATCCACCGATGATTCCATTTCGTGCCTTTAATAAAGACCGGCTTCGTATTCCCTCACTTAATCCGATACACATCCCGAAAACAGCCCACCCAAGGGCTTTGGAGAGGGGATTGGCGATGGTTTTAAAACTTATGTTTGAATTAAAAATCATGGTTCCTAAAAAACCTAAGATTGCCTGGCCTGCAAATAATCCGACAATGCCGCCGAGTGCGCCGAAGCACAGACCCATCAAAAGTCCGGGAATAAGCTTTTCCCTGGAGATTGATAATATGCCTTCACTCATTCCGAAACAACCACCCATAAACAAGCCTATGACCACTCCGGTAGTAATACTAAAAAGCCATAGATAGGGGAAAGAAGATTGAAAATAAATAATGACCTCGGCAAAAGGCCACGAAATGATACCGGCTATCAAGCCGATTATACTAAAAAATATAATTCTCATGATTAGTGTCATGCCAACCCTCCTTAATTGTAAAAAATCCGGTATTTTACTTACCGTTTGTAATCTCAATTACTTTTGTATGTTTATCATAGATAACATTTACGAATGTATCTTTATTCTGATCTATTTTAAATTGAAAGGGCTGGGATACTCCTTCTTTCTTGATTGTAAGAGAATATTTGCCTTCGAGGAGTTGAAACTCTTTTTTGCCCGCGACAGTGGTACCGTATTTTACAAAAGATTTCTCCTCGCCGCCAATATAATTTTCCTTCCTCCCGTCAATTTCAATATCAAGGCCTTTGGTATCACTGGTTATAATAAGTTTTCCCGGAATTTGGATCAAGCTTATATCA
>JAFGRV010000117.1 GCA_016934975.1 Spirochaetales bacterium
ATATCATCGAAATAGCCGGGATCATTCCATTGCCGGGAATAAGAAACCATATCATCTAAAAAACGCTTTGTTGACAGTTCAAGAATGCAATCGAGATAAAACCATGCAGCTCTGTCCCTCTGTAAAGGATCATTCGTCTGCTGATATACAGGTTTAAGATAGAGTGCTGCTTCTCTGTATTTCTTGTCTTTCCTGGTAATTCTGCCGGCCATTTCCAGGGCATCGAGATTTCCCCTTCCGGATATGGTTTTAGATAATGTATCAAGAAATTGTAATCCCCGTTTATGTTCTCCAAGAGAGAGATACGTTCGTCCCAGTTCGTTGATAATAGATGATTTTTGAAGAATCTCCGGATCACTCTTCTCTATAAAGGATTCGATCAAAGGAAGAGCCTTCGAGAGATACCCTGTAGCAAGGAAGCTTTTTGCCAGGAGAAATTGCTGCATTCCCATATCGAAAGAAGAGAACCTTTCCGGGTCCAGGATGATAAATTGATATGCCCGGGAATGCAAAAGAGAGCTTTCTGATTGCAGCACAAATTCCGTAAATGTCTGCTCCCATCCTTTTTTTTGTAATCTGCATTCGGCTACTGCTTGAAAAAGAGTTATTTCGGGATCTTTCTGATACAATTCCCCGGTATCGGGAAAAAACTGATGAATTGCAGCGAGGACTGCTTCATCTTTATTTTGCCAGTAGAGGGCTTCAATATATAATTTTCTTACTTCCGGAAGGTTTATTGATTCTTTTATCTTTTTTAAATATTTATGAGCGTGTGCTTCCAGTAGTTTGTATTCTTTTTCTTTTAATAATTCTGTTAAAAAAATAAATCCTGCTTCGTCCTGCCAAAGTTTCGTACCGTTTTTCCAGGTTGATGCAAGCAAGGTTTTTGCATATTCAGGATATCCGGTAAGGTTAAAAATCGAAGAAAAATAAAAAGATGCACCGGGGCCGAGAATCCGGACATCTGCAATTTTTTTTTCTTTAAAATCTATATCTTCTATAAAAGTATACTGTGATGTTTTAAGGTGTTCCTTGACTGTCTTTACGGGTATATCCCACAATGTATCAGGGGTACAAGAGAATCCCGTAAAAAGGATGATAAACAGGGAAATAAAAAGACAGCTATTTTTCAGGAATGTATAATCTGTTTCCAGCAAAGATTAAATCCGGATTTTTGATATGGTTTTTAGGTTCCCTGTATATTCTATACCATTGAAAAGGATCTCTATAAAAAGTGGCTGAAATATCCCAGAGTGTATCTCCTTTTTTTATCAAATAATAAAACCCTGTTTTAAGAGGCTCTGTCTTTTTTTCAGTGACACTTTCATCTTTTCCCTGTTTCTTTGTTTCCGTTTTATCATCCTGAATTGTCTGACTTGTATCATCTTTCTGTTTATTGTCTGTTAACGTAGTATCAGCCTTTTTATCATCTGCTTCATCCGTTTTTGCTGCAGAAGCGTCTTTATCATCTGTTTTTACAGGTTCTGCCGCTTCATCCTCTTCCTGATCCGTTACCTCCTGCGTGTCGTCAGCTGTAAGAGGCGGCTGATCTATGACCCCGAAACTTGTAAATAACCAATATGTAAGAATAAGCAATCCGGCTATCCCGATAAGCCCGACAAGGACAAAAAGTACTAAAAAGAGGGGATTTCTTTTTTTCTTCACGCGTTTTTTTCTGCGGTCTTCTTCTTCAAATGGATAGGTATCACCGGTAATCGATTCATCATCAGGTTCTTTTTCATCATCCATAACTTCTGTCGTCTCAATATCCTCATCAAGTTCGAATTCCGGCATACCTAATATGCTTTCTCCCTCCAGGGATTCAAGAACAACGGAAAGAGTCTGCTTATCATCAGAAGCGAGATTTTTCGCAACCGCATTCAGTTTATTTTCATGATCCAGGCCTAAAATAACCTCAATTTCGGGTGTTCCTTTTGGCGAAGGCTCAATGTCTTCGATCATAAGGCTTCCGATATATTCAGCAGATTCGATATCTTCATCCTGATTTCTATAAAAATCGATCTGTACGCTTTCCTGATTATCCCGAACTGTTGAGAGTACAAAACGTTTCTTTCCGGTAAACCCCTCTTCAAGTACGGGGTAGAAAGATCCGTCTCCAAGCTTAATTCCTATTGTGTAATCGCTCACAGTTCCTCCTCTATAGTTTTAAGTTCTGCTTTTACCCACGTTCCGGCTCAAAGCCAGGTCTCCGGTTTTTACCGGATATTTATTTGTTTCTTTTTTCTAAAATATCACTTCCTATAATACAAAGAAATGGTATACTATTACAATCGGAAATACTGACAATTATCTGAATTTTCAGTATAATATAAATCGTAGCGCTCAATTTTCATTTTGTCAACGATTTTCTTTTCTTGACATTTATGTTTTGTATATTGATAATAAAGATATGGAATATGATATATTAATCATTATTGGTATTGTGCTCTTTGCTGTTGTATTCCTATTTGGGTTCTTTTTTAAAGATGAGTTTTTTCGTGTAAAAAAGAAGAAAATAAAGAAAAAAGAAAAAGATCGGGGAAAAGTAATAAAAACAGCAAATAAAAAACTCGCAATTAATCCAAGGGATCCGGATGCGATAAATGCTTTGGCAGAGCTTTATTTTAAAGAAGGAACCTGGGACCGGGCTTTTAAACATTATAGCATTCTTATCGACCTCTGTCCCCTTCATCCGACCCTGGATGAAGGAGAGATAAGCTTAAATTATGGTATCTCGGCTCTTCAGCTTCAGAATTATGATGAGGCATACAAAGCCCTCCTTGTTGCTAAAAATATTAATCCGAATGGATTTCAGCTTAATTTTCACCTCGGTTCTATTGAGTTTTTACGTAAAAATTATGAAAAAGCGAGTATGTATTTCGGACGGGCTAAAAATTCTCAACCCGACCATATACAAAATACAAGGCTTTTAGGCATCAGCCTCTATAAAATAAAGAAATACAGTGATGCCTCTATTTTTTTGGAAAAAGCAACGGAATATGAGCCGGATGATAAGGAATCCCTTTTTGCCCTGGCCCATTGTTATTCGGAATTGGGAAACAGGGAAAAGGCACTGCTCATTTTTACCCATTTGAGGCCCGATGCAAAGCTCGGGGCAAAAGCATCTCTTATGGCAGGTTCTATCAATCTGAATCAAAAACAATTCAGTAAAGCCATCATGGATTTTGAGATCGGTTTGCGCCACGAAAAAATCGACCTGGAGACCAGGTCGGAACTTCTTTACCGCCTTGCTGTCGCTTATGTACAGCTCCAGGAGATAGGCCGGGCACTTAATCTTTTACGTGAAATAGAAAGTGTAAATCCTAATTATAAAGATATCGCGGATAAAATAGCTAAATTCCAGGAGCTTAGCTCCAATAAAAATCTTCAAATATTTTTAATCGCCCCTACATCGGATTTTGTTACGTTATGTAAAACAATTACCATGGATTTTTTCCCCCAATCCCGGGCAAAAGTAATCGATATTACTATTATAAAAAATCAATACACCGATATTCTTGCCGAGATAAATACAAAAAAATGGGAGGATCTTATCCTTTTCCGGTACATCCGTTCCACCGGTACTGTGGGAGAGCTGGTATTACGGGAATTATACTCCCGGTGCAAGGAACTCCGGGCAGGACGCGCGTTTTGTATTCATGCCGGTGATTTTTCCGAAGGGGCCAAACAATTTGTCGAGGCACGCCTCATCGATCTTATCCCTAAAAAGGAGCTTACCCGGCTTTTTGAACGGCTTTCCCTGAAAGGGAGATAGTGGTTTGTCGTCCCTTTAACACAATTCTATTATCAAATGAGTATCATAATAAGTAATATGTATGCTGATAGTGTAAGTATAGGTATATAATGGTGAAAAAAAATTATTAACAAAAATGATTTCACAAGATTATTATATACCTCCCCACTTCTGCAAACGACTTTTGTGCACGTTTTTCATGTGTTGCTTTGCGATACATTACCTGTTATACTTTAAAAAGAGGTGAGAAAATGGAAGCAATTAAAATAATTGAAGATGTTACATCTGATTCAATTACTATAAAGAATCTATCCCGATTCAAGGGGAAAAAAGTGGAAATTATTCTTTTACCCTTTGAAGAAAGTGATGAGAAAAGTGAAACTGAAAAATCAATTAGTGTTCTTTTTGGGACTATGAAATCAGATATTGACGGGATTGAATTTCAAAATAAATCGAGAGGGGATTGGAAAGAATAACGTGAATTATTTATTCGACACAAATGCTGTAATCTATTTTCTTGAGGGTAAGGGAAAGTATCCTGAATTTTCAGATGAAGATATTAGTGTTCATGGCCTATTATTGGGTATCGGAGATAGAATACAAGGATGACCGGAATAATCACTTGTATTATAAATAACCAACAATATAATAATAGCGAGGACAGAGCTCCTTGCTAAAATTCATGATTTATGTAAGAATCAACCTCAACAGATGGGAGACCTTTATGTTCATAGATACACATACTCATTTTGACATTGTCATGAAAAAATTACATTGTAATGAAAAAACCTGCATGGATAATCTTGGGGCAAACAACGTTATCAATGCGGTCCAGGTCGCCATATCCCTGGAGACATTACAATGGTCATATGATTTTGCTCTCAGAAACAGGGAATCCGGCATCCTGTTCACTCTCGGGATTCATCCATCTTCCGCGTCCGGGAAAAAAGAGCTCGCTTCTCTTGATACCATTCTTTCCCGGGCAGTCACAGATCACCCGGATCTACTTTTCGGTATCGGTGAATGCGGGCTGGATTATTACAGGATGAGACAGGAGAAGAATCTGCAAATAAACGGATTTATTCATCAGATAACCCTGGCAAAACAGTATCATCTTCCCTTAATTATCCATATCAGAGATGCGATGGATGATGCCCTGGAAATCCTGAAATCTCAGGCCCCGACAGGAGGGATAATGCATTGTTTTCCCGGAGACGCTTCTGCGGCGCGAAAAGTCCTGGATATGGGATTTTATGTATCTTTCGCCGGCAATGTAACCTATAAAAATGCCCATGAATTGCATGATTCGGCGGCATATGTACCCCTTGACCGCATTCTTGTAGAAACAGATGCTCCTTTTCTGACCCCGGTTCCCTATCGGGGCAAGCCCAACCGGCCGGAATATGTGATACATACCTATGATTATATAGCTGCTTTAAAAAATATTGAGTTAGATGTATTAAAGGAAAAAGTGTTTGAAAATTTTAAAGCCTTAAGAAATCCGGGAACCTAAAAATTTATTTTTTTCTTGATTTTAAGTAAGAATAATTAAAATTAGAAACAAAAACCTTTAGAAATATTTTATTTGTTCGATAGTATTATATAGAGGAATTGATGAAGCAGATACTTCTGTCCGTGATAATCATATGTTTAGTAACTCTCTCTCTGTTTAGCGGCGATATAGCCACCTTTGTGAACCTGGGATTTTCCGGGGATTCCCGTTATTTCATGTTTTCCCAATATGGCCTGACTGAAACCACAGCAGCTCCTTATGCCGAACTTTATATTGTCGATGTAAAGTCGAATATTTTTGCACCCTATGGGGAAAAAGCACTTTCCTATAAACAAAGTGTAGAACCGGGAAATTCCGGAGTCGGGGTCCTTTTTAATATCATCGAAGAAAATATTGCGTTAAAAACAAAATATGATATTAATCATTTATCCACCGGCCGTATTTTATACCATCTCCTTAACGGAGCGAAAAACGAAGACCCCATAACGTTCCGGGATTTTATCTCCAATCAAAATTACAAAGTAGTTATTCGTCAGAAATCCGAAGGCAAAGGGAAAAATGTCGAGTCATCATTCTCTCTTGAGCTTACCATTACAAAGTCTTCCAAGGCATCAAAAACATTTAATATCGGACATCCTTCTTACAAACGCAAAGGTGTCAAGAGCTATAAAATAAAGCAGATTATCGTTGCCCCGGATGAAAAATCATTAGTTATTGTTATCGAAAAAGAAGAGGCTGATACAACCGGGGTAAACATACGATATATGGTAGAGACTGTTAAGGTTGATTTTTAGATGGCCTTTTAAGGTCCTCCTCTCCAAGACTCCTATTGACAGAAACCAAACATTCGATTTATAGTCCATAATTAAGAGAGGTTCTTGTAAAAGAACAATTACTCATAGTAAACTTTTGCAAGTGGCTCAAGAGATACAATAAAACAAAGGAGCGTATTATGTCTTCAATAAGGAATATCGGAATAATTACAAGCGGAGGAGATTGCGGTGGTCTTAATGCCGTCGTCCGGGGAGCCGCAAAAATGGCTTTAGCCAATAACGTTGGTGCGTATATTATTCCAAACGGCTATGCAGGGCTTTATAACCTTGTTGATATAGAAAAATTGGTTCTTTTAACGGAATCAAGGGTGGATACTGTCAATTCCAGCCTCGCGGGTTCGGAAGCCGGGCACTCCCGGGTTAAGATTTCAAAAATAAATGATCCGGATAAATATAAGAAAATTAAAGAGGGACTTAAGAAATTTGAGATTGATGGTCTCATTATTTCCGGTGGCGATGATACGGGAAGCGTTGTCGTCGATCTTTCACAAAACGGTATCCCTTGTGTTCATGCCCCAAAGACCATGGACCTTGATCTTCAAACCTACTCCGTGGGAGCAGATTCGGCGATAAATAAGATTTCACAATTTGTTGCAGATATCAAAACAACGGGACAGACTCATAACAGGATAATGATTATAGAAGTATTCGGAAGGTATGCGGGCCACACCGCATTCAGGGGCGGAATCGGTGCAGATGCGGATTGTATTCTTATCCCTGAAATTCCTGTCGATTTTAAAATTGTCTATGAACATGTGAAAAAACATTATACCCGCAGAATTATAGAGAGTGATGTGAATGCGGGTACTTACACAATAGTTGTCGCAGAGGGACTTAAAGATGCCTCGGGAGCGGAAATTGTTGATGAGAGTGCAGGATTGGATTCCTTCGGGCACAAGAAATTGGCAGGTGCGGGCAAATATGTCAGACAGGTACTCACCAAGCTTATAAAAGCAGATCCTGATATGAAGAAATTTATGATAGAGCAGAATATGTATGTTGAGGGTCTTTACGAATCTCCTGAAATACGTGAAGTTACTCCGGGGCACCTCATCCGGTCCGGAAAGTCATCTGCTTTTGATGTTAACTTCGGTATAGAAGCCGGTTCCGCGGCAGTATTGTGCCTGTTGAATAATTTAACCGGTGTAACAATTGCAAATGTTCAGGATGGAGAAATAAAATATCTGCCGACCAAACAGGCGATAGTTCAACGCCATGTTGACCTTAAAACAGCCGCACTCTATGAACAGCTTGGGGTGTGTTTCGGCAGAGAAGTAGGAACCTATACTCCGACGTTCAAAGAGAACACAGGCAAGGTAGAAAGACACCTTTAAAAGGATTATATATAAGTACGAACAATTGTATCATTACGCAGGCTACGCCCGCAACCCAAATAATTATTCTATTATGAAGCCACAGATGTGAAAACTTTTGATTTCTTGCGAACCTGCATTTCGCTATTATTTCCGGATATTCTTGTAAAAAAACAAGATTATCCGGAATAATAGCATATTTCAGTATGAGAGCCACATGTGAGAAAAGTATTTTTTGCATGTGGCTTAATAATATAATGTACGACAGGGGAGAAAGATTCATACAATTAAAATGTGTAAGAATAGAATTATCAAAAACCCCCATACATCTCCCTTTGGAATATTCTTTCTCACCGTTATTTTTCTATTTCTTTTTATACTCTGCACAGGGTGCAAAAATGATAAGGATCTCACAGAGAGTGGTGATGAATCAAAAACGCAATTCTGGTATGTGTTAAATAATGGTACGGTGGAAGAGGTTTCAGGTATTACAGACAGGGGGGCGGCTTCTTTGCTTCCCTGGACAATCCAGGAAAGAATTACTGATATCGCCCTTTATCATCAGAACCTGTATTTTTTAGTGAACGGATCTGGTCTGTTTACCATATCCTCAGAGGAAGACAATCATTTTATCATAAAAACGTTGTATGATCCCGGATATTTTGAGTATAAAACAGTAACCTCGATAATGCCGTTTCATATATCAGGAAATAATGATGGGATAGTCTGTCATCTCTATTTTAATTCAATGATTTTCCCTTTTCCGATTGATGATTCATTATATGACAATGCGAATCTCATTACTCTCACACCCTCGGAGAATAGATTATTTATAGAGGAACTCTATCCCCTTACCCCGGAGCAGGAACCCCACTGGGAAATAGTAAGAATGCTTCCGGTGAATAAAGATTCATTATATCTGGAATGGAAGAATTCCCAGAAATCATACTCGGAATTTAAATATTCGTGCTATTCGGTGACCCGGCGAAACGACCGGGAGATACAGTGGCAGGAATTTCTCGCTGCATATGGTTTTATTTCCATATCAGATAAAAAGACCCCTGAACAGTTAAGATTGCTATGTGAACGAGTCATCCGTGACAGTCTCCGGCAGAAAAAGGAGACAACCTTTCATTTTTTTGTAGAAGATAAAGAGTCTCATGTGACAACCCGGTATATTAAAAAGGCCTCTGTTCCAATGACAGATGCGGATTTTGAGATAATTACCGTAAAGATATTCAAGGATGAGAAGGGATATTATGCCCTTGTGGATTCGGGATTTATTTATTATATCAAAGCCGGAAATAATAATATAAGAAAGATATCCCTCCCATCGCTCCCTGTACATTTTCATTATACTGATTTCTTTATAATGAACAATTCTGTTTTTATGGCATGGGAAGAATCTCTGTTTGTGAATGTTGGCGTTGCCGGGCTATTAATCCTGAAAGACACTCCACTGTGATAAAAAAGGAGCCATCTATGAGGAAATTTATTATTCTGAGTCTTATTGTGCTATCCCTTTTTTCCGGTTGTTCACGGAAAGCGGATAACAAGGGAAATGGCGGTCAATTCGAGGGGGCTTTTGCGTATGAAAAACGGGTAATCCTCGATCTTATTGATGTTTTGCAGCGGTACAATTCCCGGATATTTCAGGCATCGACAACCGAAGAAATGACTAAGGCAAATGATGAACTTTCCGATAAACTCGAGGTTTTGAATCCCGAGATTTTATTTGTAACGGAAAAACATCCGGATTGGGGAAAAAATCCTCCGGAAGAATTAAAAACAATGATACAGAAATATCTGAATGCGAATCAGGATTTTGGTACTATGTCTCTTGATCTGGTAAAACTTAAAATTGAAAGCAATCCCGATGACGATGAACTTATCCGGTCATTTGAACGGTTAAAAGATATCACAAAACGTGATAAAAAATAAACCGGTCAAAGCAATAGTTATTTGACCGGTTGTTTTTTTATTACTTACGATCTTGACAATATAAAAAAAAGTAATACGCTTTAAGGATAATAACTCTTCGGGAGAAATAAAATAGATGGAAGAAAATGCATTTATCAAACAATATACCTTGTCGGATTTATTTGACGGAACTTTTAAACTGCTCAAATTTACCTGGAAGAACACCCTGATTATATGCGGGATATGTTTTGTACCCCTTACATTCATGACGGTTTTTTTTCTCAGTGAATACTATAAGATTTTTGCTGATTTTTTTGCCTCCGAATTTTCTACAGACATGGAGGCAATAACTGATAGATTATTGTCATATTCATGGTTTCTCTGGTTTATCCTTTTGTATGTTCTTGTTGTGGGGATTGTTACTCTTTTTGTAAAAGCGGTAATTGTGGTGACTGTATTCAGGTCAATACAAGGGGAATCCTTAGATCTCAAAGATGTTGTACACTTTGTTTTAACACAGAAACTCGGAAAGCTCTTTATTCAATCCATACTTCTCTTTCTTATTATCCTCGGGATGATTATTGCCGGGGGGCTCCTCATCGGCCTCCTTTCCTTTATCTCGATGATGATACATCCGGGATTCGGTATATTCATTATTATAATAAGTTACATTGGATTCCTCTGTATCATTTTTTGGTTTATGATTTCATTTAGTTTTATTCAGGAAGAAGTCATCTATTCGAATATTTCTGCCTCTGCCGGTTTTAAGAAAAGTTTTAACCTCGTAAAAGGAAACTGGTGGCGTGTGTTAGGAATTTTATTAGTATTTGGTATTGCACTCTCTTTTTTCATTTCAATCGTTACCACTCCCATTACCTTCAGTTTTACAGCTCCGTTATATTCAAAAATGTTCGAAAGTCTCCTGAACGAAGGGTCCATGTCGGATCTCTACAGGTCCATATTCTCGATGTATGCCAACGCAGGTGTTGCCATTTATTTTTCTTCTCTCCTGAGTATGGTCTTTTCTTATTTCATTTCACCCTTATTTTCCAGTCTTCTTTTTCTTGACCTGAAATACAGGAAAAAAGAGATCGGACATCCACCGACAGAATCTTCCGATTCGACTCTTCTGCCGGAGATAGAGTTAACTTCTGAAAGCGACTCTTATGACGGGGAATAATCTCACATTATCCGGCACCTGGGAACAGTCCTCCCGGAATCCGCTGGTTGCGGCATTTATCCTGGTGTTTATCTGCGGAGGATTATATTTTTTTATCGCTTCCCTGATACTTCAGTTATATGTTACCGTTGATATCATAACGAGCCACGGGTCTGTTTTTACCGGTGATATGGATTATGTCGATTACATAAAAGAATATATCAGCCGGTATAAAATCGTATCCCTTTCTTTTACTGCTGTTTTTCAGTATCTCGGATTTCTTGTTTTCCCTATTCTTGTCATTAAAAAATGGCATACTCCTCAGATAAAAGAATATTTCCACTATGATCATCTTCATCTGCCGGGGATTATATTGTCTGTGTTCGGAGTTCTTTTTATTATGCCCCTGGTCGATATTATTTCCAACTTCTTTTTTAACCTTTTTCCTGTATTTGAAAAATTATCCGAACTTTCCACGCCATTATTACAGGCGAATAATCCGGGGGAGATGATTTTCATCGTGTTTGTCATTTCAATTACCCCTGCAATATGTGAAGAAGCGATTTTCAGGGGCTATTTCCAGCGGACATTACAACGAAAGCTGAAGTTTCCCTGGCATTTTATTATTTCAGGATTTGTCTTTGCCCTTTTTCATCAACAGACATTAAGTCTGGTTGCGCTTTTTCTTGTCGGAATATATCTCGGTTATATTTATTATTGCTTTTCATCAATATACGTATCCATGGCAGCCCATTCTCTCTATAATTTTATTTTGATATTTTTTCTTAATAGTAAAGAAAAACCGGGATTCCTTTTCACGGAAAATGGAGATTATCATGTACCGGTCGTTTTAGTCTCTTTGGTTTTGTTCCTCCTGGTGATTTTTTTCATATATACATTTAGAATGAGGGAACCGGAACCGTCAGAAGATAGTGTGGAATGAACCGGTTTTAAATGCAATTCTCTATTTTCTACAATTCGTAAAGTCGCAGATATTCATATATCTCCCGTAAGGTTTTATCTATCCGCTTTGTAATAGCTTTTCCGATTTCATCCCGGAAAAATGGGACCAGCATAAAAAATCCGAGTAAATCCGTAATAAACCCCGGTGTAATAAGAAGAAGACTGCTCACCAGAATACCGCAAAGAATAATGAACTCTTTACCCGGATATTCTCCTTTGCTAATCTTTTCTTTGAGGGAGGCAACGGTTTTATTCACCTGGAGAAGAGCGATAAGAACCCCAAGGAGACCTGTCGACGCGGCAAGGCCGAGAAGAAAAAATTGGCCGAAGAAATCACTCATGTACATGATGATAAAGATTTCAGTAAGAGGAAGAAGCATATAGAGGAGTGTGAGGAGGAGCAGTTTTATAATAAAGCCTTTCCTGAATAATTTCAGGAAAAAATTCGTTTCCAGCATAATTGATAAATAATAATATCATCTTCCATGAGTATCAGCAATACCCAAAAAAAACATAATAAAAAAAATGCTTTTTTCAAATCCTCGGCTTGATTAATTAACACCATAGCTCAAAACAGGTGAGGAGGGGACGGAGGTCTTGTTAAAAGATTACTACAATTGGAATCTACAGTCCTGATAGTCATCAGGGATTTATAAAATCGCCGGTATAATACTTGAAAAAAAAGATGACCGGATATATACTCCATTTAAAATGGCCGGAATGTAAAAGAAGATGATAAAAATTTTATTCATTGATGATGACCCCCGGGCTCAGAAAAATCTTACTATGATTTTATCCGGAAAATATCAGGTGAGTGCAGCCTATACCGGCAAAAGCGGAATTGAGAAAGTAAAGGCCACGGACCAGGATATTGTTCTCCTTGATATCGATTTACCTGATATTAATGGCATAGAGGTATTAAAAGAGATTATCGAATTACCATCTCCCCCTCCCGTGATTATGCTGACTGTGTCGGATGATATACGGACTATTGTTCAGGCTGTCAAACTGGGGGCGTATGATTATCTGAAAAAACCTTTTGATTTAAAACAACTTGAAGCGACGATTTGGCAGGCAGCCCAGAACTCGGAATTACGGAAAGCCCATGTACCACTCCATCCGGAAGTTGAACAGATTATCGGTGAAAGTCCCGGGATGAAGGCGGTAAAAGAGCTTACCCAGCGATACGCAGTGAATGATACCCCGATTCTGATTCTCGGAGAGAGCGGCACGGGAAAGGAAGTAGTGGCCCGGGCGATCCACAGGATTTCCTTGCGTCATAACGGACCCTTCATTCCTGTAAATTGCGCGGCTCTTCCCGATACAATTGTCGAATCGGAATTATTCGGGTCGGAAAAAGGGGCTTTTACAGGGGCAGTGAGGAAAGCGGGATTATTTGAACAGGCACAGAACGGGACCATTTTTTTAGACGAGATCGGGGAGATGTCCCTCCCTGCTCAGGCAAAACTTTTACGTGTGCTGGAGACAAAGGATATTATGCGTGTCGGCGGCAGTGAGTTTATAAAACTCAATATAAGAATAATCGCCGCTACAAATAAAGATTTAAAAAAAGAGGTGAACAATTCCGCCTTTCGAAAGGATCTCTATTACCGGCTTAATGTTCTGGATATCCTGCTTCCTTCATTACGGGATAGAAAAGAGGATATCCCTCTCCTTTCAGTTTACTTTGTAAAACTCTTATCAAAAAATAAGAAAGAGATTTCCTTGGAAGCAATTGAAAAACTTGGAATGCATACCTGGCCCGGAAATGTACGTGAATTAAAAAATGTCCTGGAACGGGCCGTGATACTCTCGGATGGATCCGGAATAAAACAGGAACACATTATATTTAAATGAGGAAAAAATAAAAAGGGGACACCATGGCAAAGATATGGCAAAAAAATTACGATCTTCACAAACTCATTGAAACCTTTACTGTGGGCGAGGATTATGTGCTGGATATGAATCTCGTAACGGCAGATTGTATCGCCTCTTTAGCCCACGCACAGATGCTCGTCCGTATCGGGATTCTTACGGAAGATGAATATACCATACTCAAGAAAAATCTTATCATGATTATGAAGCTCCATGAAAAAGGGGAGTTTTCTCTCTCAAAATCGGATGAGGACTGTCATACAGCCATAGAGAATTTTCTCATTACTCACTGTGGTGATGCGGGTAAGAAAATTCATACCGGCCGGTCACGGAACGATCAGGTTATCGCGGCTATCCGGGTCTTTAGCCGGGATATACTCATTATTTTTAAAGAAATCTGTTTTTCCCTTATTACTGCCCTTCTTGAGTTTGCAGAAACCTACAAGAATTATCCTATGCCCGGCCGGACACACATGCAGATAGCCATGCCTTCCTCTGTCGGATTATGGGCCGGTGCTTTCGCGGAAGAGCTTATCGATGATGTTCTGCTGTTAAGCACTGCATATGATCTTAATAACAGGTGTCCCCTCGGTTCGGCGGCAAGTTACGGAGTCCCCTTACCCCTGGACCGGGAATTTACATCAGCCTTACTTGGTTTTGAAAAAGTCCAGAATAATGTGCTCTATGTCAATAACAGCAGGGGCAAGATCGAGTCTATAATTCTTTCCGGTGTCGAGCATGTGGTCCTCACCTTAAGCAAACTCGCCCAGGATTTAATACTCTTTTCCTTGCCCGAATTCGGGTACTTTTCTCTTCCCGATGAACTCTGCTCCGGGTCCAGCATTATGCCTCAGAAAAAGAACCCCGATGGACTGGAACTCTTAAGAGCAAAATCAGCCTCGATCTCTTCTTCGGTCTTTCAGCTCAATCAGATTCTCCGGGCCCTGCCCTCGGGGTATAACCGCGATTCCCAGGAGACAAAAGCCCCGTTTTTAAAGAGTCTCTATACCGGAATCGGCTGTGTAAAGATTATGGAACTCACCATCCGGAAAACAGTGGTGAATAAAGAGAAGCTGATTCAGGGCTTCAGGTCTGAGATTTTCGCCACACACGCGGCACTGGACCTGGTAAAAAAGGGTGTGCCTTTCCGGGAAGCCTACCGGACGGTCGGTACAAACCTTCAGTCCCTTGATTCATATGATCCGGAAAAAGTCTTAAAAGAGATACATTATACCGGTACTACCGGGAATCTCTGCCTTGAACAGCCACGAGAGGCGGTGGAAACGGGAAAACAAGCCCTTGATAAAGAGAAAGAGCGGTTGGAAAAGACGATGAATGCGCTCCTTGGATTTATTCCACATATCTCCGGCTTTTTTCTTAAAGGGCTTTAGCTAAGAGATCAGGAAGGTTGTAAATATCTTCCATACTGTGAACGAGGATGCCCCCCATGCCATGACGGACAGGGGTTTCAATATCCACATTCAATCTATCGCCGATACTGATACACTGGTTATATGGGACGCAGAGGGCGTCGGCCGCCGCCGCGAAGGGTTTGAACGTGGGCTTCGAGACCCGTGTTTGGTCCAGTCCGATAACCAGGGGAAAAAAGGACTCCACACCCAGAACCCGGAGGGTCCTGATGGCGATATCCGTGGCTGTATTTGTCACCGCCGCGATTTTGAATTTTTCCGAAAGAACCTCCATGGTGGCAATGAGCTTTTCGTCCCGGATAAGAAATTTTTCCGGTTCAAAGAGTTCGCTCCGCCAGATACAATTCTCTTCTATGGTGACTCCGAACCGGAGGAAAAGATTCCCGAGGGAAAGTTTCCTGCCCTCATTTTCCGCCATATACTCATTTTGCTTTTGATTGACAATCGATGCCATCTCTTTATAAGACAAGCCTTGTTTTTCCGCGAGCCTGTTGATGAGCAGATCTATTTGTCCCTCATAATACTCCCTGTTATCATACAAGGTCTGGTCGATATCAAAGATAAGGCACCGGGGATTTTTAATATGTGCAATTATTTCCATATGGCATTATATACACATATTTCATTCTTTTGTCAGCTCTCTTAGGGGGGGCATTCTATTATTTTGATAATGTCATGAGGTTGATGGGATTATTTTTAGACCTCTTATACTCAATTTTTAATGAGAAATGGGTTGATATGCTATTATTCCGTATATTCTTGTTTTTTTACAAGAATATGCGGAATAATAGCGAAACGCAGGTTCGCGTGAAATCATTAAGCTTTCACAACTGCTACTTTGTTATAAATTAATTATTTAGGTTGCGGGCGAAGCCTGCGTAATGATTTTAGCGGATTGATTTTATTTTCAATAGTCAATATATTTTATCTATGAATCTTGAATTTCACTATTATATCATCTATTTTCTCTGCAAAGAAGCGGGATTTGAGGAAACAGAAAGCCAGATTATTTCCTACTCTTCCCAATATGTTGATAATAATCTTATCTCCCGGAGAATCAAAACCGGGAGCACAATGTACATAACAATTCCCACTCAGAATTATGGGTGGTGGGATGATTATTTCCCCAAAAATGTGTATATCCCTTTTCATTTTTTCCCCGGAGATACTGACGGGAACGGAACCCGGCGGAGAGACGGGAAGAAAAACTCCTTAAGCTGTTCCCCGGGATCAAGCCGGGTGCGGCAGCTCCTGACAACAGGCTTGAAAACCCGTAATCTCTATCGTGTCGGGATCGCCCTTCATACTTATGCAGATTCATGGGCGCATCAGAATTTTTCCGGGATAGATGAAGAATGGAATTGTACGGACCAGAATTCCCTTATTCCCCATATCGGCCATGCCCAGGTATTAACGAAACCCGATGATATCATGAATAAGTGGGAGGATTCCAGACTTATTAATGGAAATAACAGGATTTTTAACGCGGACCGTTTTTTAAAAGCAGCACAGATGATCTATAAATTCTTAAGAACCTATAATAAACTCGGTTTTTCTGATCATGATGTGGTGATTGAGAAGCTTAAATGGATGACCGGGGTTGATAATTATCTTCCCTCGACAACGAAAGACCGGATAAACAGTTATATCATAGACGAGGATGTGTTGCAGTATGATAAATACGAATGGTACCGTGAAGCTCTCTATGATAATGAGATTAACCGTGAAGACACGGATGGTTTTGTCGGTTATGATAAACTTGCCTGGTTAAAGGATGCATTATTGCATCGAACCAAACTCGCGGAAAAACCCCTCTTTACGGCCCGGGATGATTTTTATAAAAGCCATTATTATAAATGGAATGAAGCGGCAAAAGCCCACCTTGCGGCGGCAAAATTGATTCTACCGGAAATCTATCCCGGGGGATAATCGATTTCCGGTGAGTTATTATAAAAAAAAAGAGGTGATTGTATGTCAAAAATAGTTCTTCTTTTAGCTG
>JAFGRV010000118.1 GCA_016934975.1 Spirochaetales bacterium
CTCGCCAACTATTGGATGTTTTTCACCTGACTATTTATACTCCCGGGAAGTAAAAATAAACCTGCCGAAATCATGAATACTATGGAAATTATCTATCATATTATCAACTGCCCAGCTCCACTGAGTTTTGGGTGAACTGTCAAAATCCAATCTGCAGAAATTTACACGCCAAAAAACTCCCGGTTCAGGAGGTTGATTTCTTAAGCCCACGAGTAGCTCAAAGGGAATAAATAACTCTGCCTGCCACCCGGTAATCTCTGCCTTTGCTTTTTTTTCACCTCCGGAAACAGATGTGCGGAACAATGCACGGCGTTCATTCGTATATTTAAAGGGAAGCCATCCGTGGAAGCGACCATTATTATTAGCAACCATGAGGGGAAGTTCATAACCAAGAGGTGAAATCTGATATTCAAAATAGACATACTGATTCTCATCGGGCCAAAGAAAAATTTCAATGACATCTTCCAGATAGAGTTCTTCAAAATCTTTCATTTTTGTACAGGAAATAAGGGTATCCTCACAATCAAAGAAAAAATAAATACCGGAAGAAGACCATAAAGCCTTCGCTCTTGTTCGATATGTCAGGGCACCATGACCCAAAGCAGTAAGTATCATCCAATCCGCTTTTTCCCAGTTCCGGGATATTCCTTTTCCCGTGATGACAAAATCATCAACTTTTTGTATAATTGCTTCCATCCTTATTAGCAAACTCCTTCTTCATTCTTCAACTGACATGATGGTGTGAGAACGTTATACCCATTTTACAACAAAAAAAAGCCTTTTCCCCTGTAAAATTGATAAACTTATTAAACTATAAAGGTATTGATAGACGAAAATATAACATAATGAAACTGTAACCGTCAATTATTATTTTTCTTTTTCGTGATATATTGACATTGTAGCAGAGTAAAATTAAAATAAACATGGGTGTGCTGATTCCGTCATTTCCTGGTATTACTAAATGGCTTACGTTTTTTATAATAACAAGAAATGATTGAGGGAAATTCAAGATAAACGATCATTCCTGATTTTTCAAATCAGGTCTGATTTGGAAAATCAAGAATGAATGAGGAATATAGATAATTACACATTATGGTGTATGTCAGCAGGAGCTGACTTCCGATAATTCGGATAAATGAGTATTTATAAAGAGTTTTTATCTTTATGTTGGAAAAGATAATAGGAAAACACTCTTTACGAACTTATCATTATTTTAATACATTGATAAGTGAGTTTGATTGCAAGAAGTTTCAATTATTTCTTTTTTGACTTCAAACTTTTTTATAAAAGTAAAAAGGAAAGAATAAAAACTTCATCATTATTTTATTTGGTTCCTGAAGACTATTAATGTTAACAGGAACCTCACACAAAAAAAAAAATAAACTTCGGGAGAATATTTATGATGAAATATGCATGGTTTATGCTATTATTCAGCATATTTTTAATTTTTACAGATACAGTCATTGCAGAAGAGAAACCATTTCCCATATTTTACAATCAAAAGGCAAAAATTACCATAGACGGCGATTCCGGCGATTGGCCGCTTACCTTACCATTGATTATAGACGCGGATACTCAGATAAAACGCGGGAAACGAAGTGCATATGATCATATTTGGGGTGTAATTCATTGTTTTTTCGATGCAGCTCATCTCTATATTTATGCAGAGGTACAAGATAAATCTCCCATGAAAAATACAAAAACCGGTACTGATATCTGGCAGGGTGACAGCCTGGAGGGATATGTCGGATTTCGGGAAGAGGAATCAAGCTCATACGGAGAGAAAGATTTTCAATATGGTATCGCTTTCACACCCTCCAATCAACAGACATTCATCTGGTCCGGGATAAATCTTCCGATTAAAGACTCCGAGCAGATAATCGTAAAAACAGAGACCGGTATTCTATGTGAGATTAAAATACCGGTGAAAAATTTTAACATGGAATCAGTATCAATCGATACTCCTCTCTGGATCGATTTTGCAATTAATAATAGCGATGATGGAATATCACGGAGGAATCAGCTTGTTTGGAATGGAGACGGGGAAGGATGGAGTGATCCATCAGTCTGGAGACAGGCAGATATTACAGATAAAAAGGAAGTATTCCTGACCCCGTCATTTATTACAAAATTAACCTTTGAACCCAAAAAAAATCATCGGCTCTATATTTATAATAAAGGATTACCCTGGCAAGGAAGCATAACAATAGGAACCGATCTTTATAAAACCGATAAAAAAGGGGGAATCGACCTCTTTTTTGATACGGAAACATCCTATGAACTCACCGCAATAATCGATGGAAAAACGATTGAAAAAGAACTGGTTATCGAAGTGGACAGATCAAGAATCCTTGATCAATTACCAGTAAAGCGGATTAAAGTAAACCAACTCGGCTATCATCCGGATGAGAAAAAAATCTTTATCATGAATACCGACGACATCACCCTTTCTTCCGGAACCTTTGAGGTAGTTAATACATCAGATAATAACGTTGTTTTTAACGGTATGATTTCAGCCCCAAAATTTGATAATCCGACCCACGAAAACCTCGCCTATGGAGATTTCTCCCCTGTAAAGACCCCCGGTACATTTGTCATCCGTATGAAAGGTATTGAAACCTCATATCCTTTTGAGATTAAGAATTCCATATTCTCCGATTTATTCTACACCACAATGCGCTCATACTATCTCCAGAGATGTGGCATAACAATTGAGGACCCGATAAGCAAAGTAAAATACGGCCCGTGCCACCTTGATGATGGGTATGTAAAAGAATCGGATAAAAAGGTTGATGTAAAAGGCGGGTGGCATGATGCAGGGGATTACGGAAAATATATGCCCACGGCCGGAGTCACCGTTGCCCAACTTCTCCTCCTTTACGAGAAATTTCCCAAGAAATTCTCCACATATTCCCTGGATATACCCGAATCACATAATGACACCCCGGATATTATAGATGAAATTAAGGTCGAACTTGACTGGATGCTCAAAATGCAGGCACCTTCCGGCGGGGTTTATCACAAAGTAAATACTGTCAAATTCCCCGGAACCGTAACACCGGAAAAAGATACGAAGAAGCGTCTTATTTACGAGGTGGGTACAAATGATACGGGAATATTCTGCGGGGCCATGGCACTTGCAGCCAGAGTATTCAAATCAATTGATCCGTCATACGCGAAAACCCTGGAAGAAGCCGCATTAAAAGCCGGAAATTTTCTTATCGACACTATTGACCGTATAATTACTCCGTCAAACGATTTCACCGGCGCATACCTTTCATCCGACTCAAATGACGAGCGGTACTGGGCTTTTGCCGAACTTTTCAGGCTTACGGGAGAAACAAAATATCTGGATCTGACGGAGAAATTCTTTAAAAAAAGCTGGATGCCCAGTGTGGGATGGGAAAATACTCACACCCTGGGAATGTATGCCTTATTGAAATCACAAAAATTACCCCAAAAACTTAAAGAAAAACTCCTTATGATCATTCTCCTGGAAGCAAACCGGATTTTATCAAAAGTCCAATTAAACGGATATAAAGCCGCCCTCTATTATAGTGAATATTCGTGGGCGTCAAACAAAACGGCAGCTGCTTATGGGCTTAATCTCCTTTTCGCTTATGACTTTTTCTATGAAAAAGAATATTTAGATGCGGCAAGAAAACAAATTGACTATATTCTGGGCGTAAATGTTTTAAGCAAATCCTTTCTTACGGGAATGGGAGATGATCCGGTAAAATATCCGCATCACCGTGTAGTCCAGGCCTCTAAAATCATGGTCCCGGGATTACTCATGGGGGGACCAAATGATGAAGCCCAGGACGGAAAATATCCCAAAAATCTGGGACCCAAAGGATATGTAGATAATCCCGAAGCGTACTCCTGTAATGAATATGCTATTGATTATAATGCACCGCTGGTCTTTCTTGCAGGTTATTTTATGTGCCTGGATAATAAAAGTATTCTCTATTAACATGGAGTATTTTCTATGGCAATGGTTTTCTATTTCTTTATATCAAAAAGAAATAAGTAAGACTGACAGTTTCTTTGGCGGCGAAAACCAATTAATGCGGAGTATATATTGAAATTATTGGCGTGGTCTTTATAATAGAGTTTATTCTGAAAGCTGAAGGTTCATGGGAAAATAATAATTTTTACATGGAACTTAAAAGAATAAGGGAAAAAAAAATCATATTGGTAGAGATTGATACTGAGGAGAAGAAATAAATGAAGTATGGATATTTCGATAATGAAAAAAGAGAATATGTTATTACAAATCCTAAAACCCCGGTAAAGTGGATAAACTATATCGGGACCCTTTCATTCGGAGGATTTGTGGATCAAACAGGAGGCATGCTCCTCTGTAAGGGAGATCCCGCTCTCAACCGCATAACTAAATATATACAACAACTCCCGTCATCGGAATTTAAAGCAAGTACAATCTATCTCCGGAAAAAAGAAGCACATGGGTATAAAATATTTTCGCCTTTTTACGTACCAACCCTTGATCCTTATGATAAATATATTTGTTCCGTGGGATTAGGCTATACTCGAATTACATCCGAGTTTTACAATATAAAAACAGATATTACAATTTTTGTTCCGATGGGGAGAAAAAGAGTTATATTGGATGTACGGATTACCAATATATCCGATTCACCTGCGACCCTTGATTTTATACCTGTCCTTGAATACAGCCATCCCCTTGCGTTAAAACAGTTTAATAATGGGGACTGGGTTCCTCAGACCATGCTCAGCAAAGTACATCACATCGACCAGGGGATGAAAATTCTCTGTCAATATGCCTTCTGCTATAAGGATGAAGCGGAAAACTATATCACCTCAAACTATCCTGTTTCATCATTTGAATCCGATAGAAAAATCTTTTTAGGAGATAATGAGTATGGGACCTGGGCACACCCTTTAAGTTTGCTCAAAGAAGACCTCAGTAATAGCGAGGCTCTCCGGGGTGATAATATCGGGGCTCTTTTACACAAACTCGGAAGTCTTGCAACAGGTGAAACAAAACGAATTATTGTACAGATCGGACAGACAGACAATATAGACAATGAATTGACCCTCATAAAAAAATACAGAAATGAAGACGAAATCGATGCGGCTTTCCGGGAACTCCGTGATTATTGGGACACAAACCTTGCTAAAATGCAAGTGGAAACACCTGATAAATCAATGAACAGTATACTTAATGTATTTAATCCATACCAATGTTTTACAACCCTCAACTGGTCGCGGTTTCTCTCATTATACCAATTGGGACTTGGGGCCAGGGGAATCGGTTTCCGGGACAGTTCCCAGGATATACTTGGAGTCATCGACCGCTTTCCGGAAAAAACCCTGAAACTCATCCGGAAATTATTTTCAGTGCAAAAAGCCAATGGCTGCGCCATGCATCAATTCTATCCATTGACAATGGAAGGCTCAATGGGCGATTCAGCGGACGTGGAAGACAGACCGCGATATTATGGTGATGATAATCTCTGGATCATCCTCTCTGTTTCCGAATACCTTAAAGAAACCGGAAATCTTGATTTTCTTAACGAAGTTGTACCGTATTACGAGAAAGATAAATCCGGAATACCCATTGAAACAGGAACCATAATGGATCATATGGAACGATCCGTTGAATTCACCCATAATAACATCGGCGCACATGGGCTCCCGTTACTCGGGTTTGCCGACTGGAATGACGCGGTAAATCTGCCAACCGGGGCAGAATCACTGTTTGTCGCAAATCTATATGGTAAAGTACTCCTGGAATTGATTGATCTTTTTTCCCACCTCAACGATGATTCAAAAGTAGAAAAATATAAGGGTTACTATAACGAGATGAAAGAAAGATATAATGCCTGTGCATGGGACGGTGAATGGTTTCTCAGATATTTTGATGATAAAGGAAATGCCCTGGGATCAAAAAATAATAAAGCAGGAAAAATTTATACCAATGCCCAAAGCTGGCCGGTGCTCTCCGGATTCTCAACAAAAGATAAAGCAGCGATGGCCCTCGATTCAGTCTACAAACATCTTAATACATCAAAAGGAATTAAATTGAGTACGCCGGGTTATGACAAATACGATGTGACAACCGGAGGTATTACAAGTTATCCACCCGGGGCCAAAGAAAACGGCGGTATTTTTATGCATTCCAACCCATGGGTAATCATTGCAGAAACAATCATGGGAAACGGGAACCGTGCATTTGAATATTATTCACAAATAAATCCCGCAAAAAAGAATGATATTATAGAAGAATTTGAATGCGAACCTTATGTTTATCCTCAAAATGTTTTAGGTGATGAACATCCCCAGTTCGGACTTGGGAGAAACAGCTGGCTCTCCGGGACTTCTTCATGGGCTTATCAATCCGGAACAAAATATATCCTCGGAATACGACCGGATTATAACGGACTCATCATCGACCCATGTATTCCTTCTGCGTGGGATGGATATAAAGCAGCCAGACGATTCAGAGGTACGCTGTATACTATCGAGGTTAAAAATCCGGACCACATATGTAAGGGAATCGTATCCATCACCCTGGATGGAGAACAGATACCGGGAAATTGTGTACCGATTTTAAAGGATAATAAAACCCATACAATTGTCGCAATTATGAGATAATCCCAGGGAAATAATATTTTTAAAGTCCTGTTAATCGATCCCCAGTTTCTTTAAAATCCGTGACATAAGACCTACTCTGGGGGGTTTTATCTCCAAGCTGCCCAAAACAACCTTACCAATTAACTTTAGTGTGGGATTATATGGATTTTGATTCCGGACGCTCTTATCATTTACTTCACCCAAAATTGAAATACAGTGATTCTCTATATTAACACCCTGGGGGACAATTATTTCGGTTGATCCAAGGACACACGATATATCTATTTCCGTGGTACCCGGAGGAAATTCTGCCTGTGTAAAATCAAGGTGAGCGTCTCCCAGGACAACTACCATTTGAAGGTTTTTTGGAGGTTTCCAGACGCCCTTCCGCTTTACCGATCCGAGAATACTCATAATTTTACGATTTTGTTGAATCACCCCTTTATTAATATGTACAGAAGGCGAGTGATCCTGCTCATTCTTATTTTCTTCTATCACCTCGGGCAAATCTTCAACAATCGCATTAAGATCTTGTTTATTATTTGTATTAAGTGCTATTTTAAGACGCTTTTCAAAATCAATTTCTTCGAGGTAATCATGTGAGAAACTATACTTTAAATGCTCAATCACTTTTTCCCGCGCATATTTTGAAATACCCAAATCAAGTTCTTTTCTTTCCGGCATAGGTACCTCCTTTTATCCAGAGTATACATTTTTATTCCTATGGTCAATTAAAAACTTGACTTTTCACTGCCACTAAGGCGTGAGTTGACTGCACAAGTCCATATGCCGGAAATCTGTAATCAGTGAATATAACTCTTCTATGGGCGAATAGAACTCCGCTATTTTATGGTAGCCGAAATGTTCATAGAATTGATAATTGCATTCTTCATCTGTATCAAGTGTAATGCGCTTAACGCCGTCATGAATACATTTATTTATAAATGTATTCATTAGTTCTTTTCCTAAACCTTTCCCTTGCATTGAAGGTAGTACTGCGAAAAGAGTAACTTCATATTTTCTATTCGGTTCTGCTTTTAACCTATTTGTCTCATGAGCAATTTTCATGACAAAAGGAATTATCAGGTTGAAGCAGTTGTCAGGTGTCTCTACATAACCCTTCTTGTTAAACTAAATAGTAAAGGATTCAAGATTTCTGTATTAAAAAGATATTGCCCCCTAATGAACGAAGTGTACGAGAAGTGGCAAAAGAAACCGGAGTTTCAGAAAATGAACTTGCTGAAATGGCAGCTCTATTGACCCTTAAAAAAAAAGCAGCAGCGGTCGGCATGGGCGAAATTGTCTGTCCCGGAGGCTTCATAAAACATGCCGAAAAGAAAAATTTTACGAAATTATCGAAATTGGGTAAATTCCTGTGAATATTTTTATGGTGCGATTCGCCATAATGTTTTAAAACTGCAACATTTGACTCTATCCGGGGGGCGGCTCCTGGAAATTCCCCGGCTGGAAGCCCCGTGCTTGCGTAACCTGGACTTAACGGATAATCAATTAAAAATCATCCCGGATATCGATTCGCTCCCGAAACTCCAGACCCTCGTGCTGGATAAGAATTTGATTACTTCAATTCCCTATTATGAAAAATTGGTCGGTATCTATTTCGGAATTATCGAGAATCCTGTCACCTGGATTGCTCCGGAATACGATGAGCGCTCCCACCGTTCCGTAAGAAATATGCTTAATTATTATAATTTGATGCTTAAGATGGAACGGGGGGAGTTGAAAAAGGTTTATGAGATAAAAACTTCCCGGGATCTGGATACTATGATCGATCCCGGTGATCCCCGTTCTCCTGCGCTCAGGAAAATAACGGATTATATTAAGGTTATTGATGAGATTATTTCTATCGGCGAGGGTCCGTCTAATTGGAAATTGTTGGTCCCGGAAAAAAAAACAGGATTGGTTTATTCTGATGTGCTCATGTCCCTGGGGCTGCTTAAAAAGGTGGATGAACATAAAGTGGCGGAAGGATGGTCGCAATATGAAGGCCATCAATTAAGTGATGAAGCTATGGAAAAGAGAACAGGTACCGGCCTTAAAATTATCTCCCTTATGAGGGCACATTTAACTGATGTGCAGAATTTCGCTTTGAATATATACCCTTCGCTGGCGGATGAAAGGTTCGGCGGACTCCTGTATTTTACTATAGGCCGTATGCCTGATGGTAATTATTTCGGGATAGCTCCCCCAATTCCCTGCCAGCCGGATACCCCTGTTTATGGGGATATCGTCGAAATTAGAGAAGCAGGCACCATTATACCTGTAGAAGAATTAGAATCCATAATTGCAGAATTTAAACCCGGATATCCATTCAGTTACGACTGTTCCGATCACCTTACGAAATTTGTAACCTCTCTCTGTAAATCCCGGGAAGAGGCGTTGCTTAGTTTATTGGTGAAGTCCCATATGCTGAGTATTTCTATCTCGGATGAATTTCCCTACGGCAATATTGAATATCACGAAGAAGAATATGCCCGGATTAAGGCGTTTCTTTTAGAAGATCATCCTGAGTGTATTATTTATATACATGGCAATAGTGGTTCGTTTTGTGTTTTTGTTTTTTGTGAAAGGCGAGATACAGGATTTTTTTGTTTATATACCGATGTGGGCTGGACATGAGGTAAAAAAAATTTTTGTCGGGTTGATTCATCAGCTGTAAGCTATTCCCTTCAAAGCGAGAGGTCTGAAATAGAAAATGGATAGGCATCTCTGCAAAATAGCTCATATACTGGTCAACAGTATTTTTATAATGGTGTAATGTCTTTAATTTTATTGTCACGCAGAATCAACACTTTAAGACCTTTTAATCCCGAGAGTGGTTTGAGGTCAGATATCAAATTTCCTGAGAGATCCAGTTTGGTTAAGTTGGTAAAGTACTCAATCCCTGTAAGTTTCGTGATGGATTTTTTTCTGATTGCCAGGCTGGTGATACGTTGTACTTCTTTTTTCAGTATCGGGCCGTGCTCTTTTTTGAGGAGCTCAAGTATTATTTTTTCCAATAAGGGATCTTCAAAAAATATATATTCACTATCGCCGGAAGTATCAGGTTTTTTCAGCCAGGGGTAAGCCGGTTCTTTTTCATCCCTGAGAGACCGACTTTGCCATATGGCAATTCCCAGGGCTTTTTCTACTTCTGCATCATGTTTATAAATAAATGAATATGTTTCCTGTAAATCAGCTTGAGCGGGTAGCACCAGATTATTGTGCGGTTTATATGTATTTATCAATGCAAAGGCAGCACTGATGGTTGTTTCACAATCTCCTGTACTTTCAATATCCGCCATTTTTTCGAAAGTATCTCTTCGCCAGACAGCACCCCACATACCGTCATTACAGTCGGCATTTCCCAGGCAATAGGTCATACGCAGGGGAATCGATGTTTGATCCCGGCTGAGCAGCCTGAAATCAAACCAGTATAATGATCCGTTTCCGGAATCAATAGTGAGGGCATCATATCCTGAATTGTGTTCAGGTATATGAGGGCATTCCATGAAGGCTGAAACTTTACCTTCTCCCAAAAATAAGATCTTGATTATCGGAAAAGAATCATTTTGGGTTGAATCGATGTGTGCATGCTCAGCCTGATCATTCATAGCTGCCAGATCATTCACTTTGGTGACACAATCCGGCCATTGTCCCTTAATATTTCCATTGCTGTCTACCAAACTTTCTGATTCAAAAACATGTCCATCCAGGTTTGTTTTGATATACACTTTAACCCTGCCCGGTAGTATTGCCAAATCAGTTTTTGCCTTGATGTTGTTAAAATTTAGATTGAGCTCCGTTAGTTGAAGCAAGGTAGTCAAACACTTGATATTACTTATTTTGTTGTGTGCCAGATTAAGCGATTTTATTCCTGATCCGGCTAAAGAGGAGATATCTGATATATGGTTATTGGAAAGGTCCAATGCCTCAAGGGCGGTACAATCCGTCAGTGCGGGAGCACTCTGGCGCCAGGCGTTTCTGTATGTCAACTTCTTCAACTGTTTGGCGCAAGGATGCCGGAGAAATTCTAATGAGCCGCCATCATGGATGCCCAATTCAATCAGGTCCGGTTTTTCATCTAAAATAGTAAAAGAGCGTGCTGATTTTATATGCAGGTGTTTCAGCTTTTTAAGCTTATTCAGTGCATCGTCTCTCCTGGCCTCTACCTGTGATATATCCAGATAAGTTAAATTGATAAGTGGTTCTAAAAAATCCAGATCTCTGCAGGACAAAGGGCATAAACTCAGTTTCTGCAAGGTGGTGAGACCGGCGATGACATGTATCTGCAGATAAGGGTTTTGGCCCAGATCCAGTTCTTCCAGAGCTGTCAAATGTACCTGATGCTTTTGAATAGGTATCTTTTTCTTTAATTCAGCCTCCTGTTTCGCCTGGAGTGCTATTTTGGAAGGAAGGGGTTTGATTTCTTCCAGATGAATTTCAATTTGGTCAATGGGCTTTTCAATATATCTATTTTTATATGTATGCTGCAATTTTTCCAATTCTATTGAAAGCTCCTGATAAGTCTTTTTTTTGTTCCTGATAAGTTGTTGATAAGTTTGTTTGTGAGTAATGAGTTTGCCCAGTGTATGGAGCCTCCCTGAACGGGTTTGATAATAGGGTATGTTCTTATCATCAACCAGTACTTCTTTTGAAACAGCTTTGAACTCAGGCTCACCGCCAGGTTGAGCTAAATCTGCAAACATATCTGCAATTTCATTCCCTGTACTTACAAGCTTGCGGTCTTCGAAATAGAGAAAGTCCTCAAATATCTTTTTGGGATCAATCCTGATATCTTTAAGTTCAGGCATAAACTTGCAGGGAGTAAATCCTTTTTCCAGTAATCCCTGCCTTTTCTGTTCTAATGCCTGAATAGCTTGTTCTGCACCCTGGTATGGGGTTTCAGTATAGATATATTCCTCTCCATATTCGTTTTGATTAATAGTGATTAACATTTTGTCTTTCGGTTCAAGAATCCAATATTCATCTGCTTTCTTCAGGCAGGAGGAACCATCCGGAACTGGAGCCGGGGGGGCTGTAATCTCAACATACCCTTTTTGTTTCATGCTTTCGATAGCAGCTTCATAAAATTTATTTAAATCTTCTTTAAAACGGTGTGTGCTGGTAAATTTTTTTCCTTCTGTGCCTGTATCACCGTGATAGCTCGTGTAGCCATTGTATAATAAGTCGATATGCCAGAATTTATCTGTTGTACCGTCTTTTAATTGGAATTTTCTTTTCATGCTTTTATTATATTGATCTATTTTGTTGATGCAAGTTGTTTCCGGTGCAACTAAAGAATATTCAATTGATCAGGCATGCCTGTCAAAATGATAGTAAAACTTATAATTTCACACCAGGCATTTCGAGGAAAAAATTGGCAGAAACTCAAAAATATGGCTATCTGTATTTTACTACCGAAACGAAAAAGTTCGTATAAACTCTGAACAAAGAATTATTATCCCACATTAAAAGGTGATTTTGATAAAAAAAGGGTTTAAATAATTAGAAAATTTGAATTTGTAAGAGAAAAAAAAGTCATAATGTTAGTGTCTGTTCTGTAAAAGCAGGCGCATTCAAGGAATTTGCGCTACAGAGCAAATTCCTCAATATATTACCCATTTCCGCCGAGCACCTTTTTTATCATACTGAGCAATTCCTCCGGATTATAGGGTTTTGCCATAAAATAATTCCCCCCGATAAGATTCTCCTCTGCTTTTTCTTCTTCTTTCTTAACCAGGGCTGTTAGGAAAATAACAGGGATATGTGCCGTAGCGGCTTCATTTTTCAAAGTCTCTGCCATGGTGGGACCGTCCATATTCGGCATCATGACATCCGCAATAACTAGATCCGGTAATCCTTCTTTTGCTTTGGCAAGTCCCTCTACTCCGTCATATGCCATGATAACATCATAACCATTTGCCCGAAGCCGGGAGCTTAAGATCTTGACAATATATGGTTCATCATCAACAACTAAAATCTTTTTTGCCATCCTGGTTTCCTCCTTGTTAACTGCCTCCTGTATATAATCTTCAATGAGTTCCCGGAGAATGATATCATTACGTAATAATGGTAAGGTAACTATAAAAGTACTTCCTTTGTTCAATTCTGATGTCACCTGTAAAGTTCCATTATGCAATTCAACCAAGCCCTTTGCAATCCCAAGTCCCAAACCCGTACCTTTCATCCCCGGTCCGTCTTTCCTGGCGATCTGAATGAATTTATCGAAGACTTTGTCTAAATTCTGTTTGCTCATTCCCATACCCGTATCAATGACCGAGACCTCAATCTCTTCTTCTTTCTTTTTTAACCGGACAGTAACTCCCCCTTCATTCGTAAATTTAAATGCATTTGAAATTAAATTATTAAGGACCTGAATAATTTTTTCACTGTCAATAAAAAGCATAATAGTTTCACCGGGGAGTTCGGCAACAAGAAAAAGATTTTTCTTTCGATAAATATTTTTAAACCCGGCAATCACCTGTTGTATCAGGTCTCCGATATCGACAAAATCTTTTCTCAGGTTGATCTTACCCGCCTCGATTTTGGAAATATCCAGGAGATTATTAACGATTTCCGAAAGTCTATCCATCCCTTCGATAGCGATGGATAAAAATTCCTTCTGGTCCTGGTTAATTTCACCATGTAACCCTTCCAGTACCTGGGCGATACCCTCTCTGATATAGGTTAAGGGAGTTCTTAATTCGTGGGAAACAATGGACACAAAGTTTGATTTAAGATTATTTAATTCCTTGAGCTCTTCGTTCTTTTTTTCCACTTCAACCATAAGGGTTTTCACTTCCCGTAATGCATTCGTAAGATCGATTGAATCCCTTTCCATCTCTGTTTTTGCCCGGACCAAAAAAATCTCCCGTTTCTTTCGCTCCTTTGCGAATTCAATCACTCTTTTCATTGATTCCGGATTAAGCCCGTTAAACTCAATGATTTCCTGGGCACTATGCGAAAGGGTATTCGCGATGATTTCCGGATTGAGAGCATCAACAAAAACAATAACCGGGATACCTGGATACCCAAGGCTGATGGTTTTCAGGGTATCATAGTCAATGGCATCGTTTTGAGTGAAATCAAAGAAAATAAGATCTATATCTTTACCCTGTATGATTTCTATCGCATTTTTTAATGAATCTGCGGTTTTCACCCGCCCCTGGTATAGAG
>JAFGRV010000119.1 GCA_016934975.1 Spirochaetales bacterium
CTGTAGCTGACTTCCAATTGTACGTATAAGGTGTATTGTCAGCTGTAGCTGACTTCCAATTGTACGTATAAGGTGTATTGTCAGCTGCAGCTGACTTCCAATTGTACATATAAGGTGTATTACGGCTTTCTTGCGATTCCGGCCCAGGAAGTCCAGCCTTTATCTCCATCATCAAAATTTATAAACACAGCATCACCTAATACCCGGGCGATCGTTCCGGGGTACATATATCCGTCACTCCAGAGTGCAAGGACTTTTGAACCTGCCTTAAGGTCAAAAAGTGTGATGTGTACGAAGGGAATAAGACCCTGAGTTCCATCTGCGAATACGACATAATATCCCCCGCCTTTAATAGTATCGTTATATTCAATTATGGTTCCTATATAATAGAGTTCTGTTTCTTCCCAATAAGCGAGGACTCTCTCCCCGTCCATGTAGCCATCTGCAAACACATGTGTTGCTATGCATATGAGAAGCAAAATTATAACGGATTTACCCATATTCATAAATATCTCCTTCATTAATAATGTATGTTTATATAATAATGTAAGAGACTCCATAATGCAAGAAAGATAGGATGTATACAGTAATTCCTTATATGAAAAAAAGACGGAAACCAGTTACAGGCAGGCTGGTTTCCGTCATCTTAATTTTTATTTTTACTTACCGGTACATCACCTTAACATGGTAAATGACCACTTATTGAGGCAGATTACCAAACACCCGCGAATCTTCGATATATCCCGTGACATTTGTATTTAATGTAAAACTGGTCATGGCAGGGTTAAAAGAATAATCACCGGTTTGAGTATAGTTTGTCCAGTTTAACTTCCGGATGCGGAGCTGGATGGCGTCGGTCTGCTGGCCGGGAGCCAGGCTGCCGACACCGCTGTCAAAGCTTATTTCCAGGTAATAATTCGCACCTGTCAAAGCCGGAGTCACAGGGACCGGTTTCCCCGTAACAGAGTGGGGAGTACTGTGAATAAACCGAACCATTTACCCCACGCACATAGTACTTATAAACGGTATTTCCCGAGAGATTATAGGTGTCCGTATAGGAAGTGCTGTCGGCAGCGATCCGGGCAATCTCGCTGAAAACTCCTCCCACTTGTGCCCGCTCGATACTATAACCAGTTTCACAGTTGGAATTATCATCCCAGTTCAGGGTGATGGCATTGGGAGTGGAATTTGTTCTCAGGTTGGTCGGGGCGGTTGGTGGATCAGCGGGAACATCTATTGCTATGTCCGGGCAGCCGTAAAGACAGAACTCGACAACATGGATCCAGCTCCGATCGCTGACAATAGGAAAAAACTCGAAATTGTCAAATGTCCCGAAAAGGGCATCCCCCGAAGTCAGACCATCCATCATGATTCTTTTCGCATAACTGTATCCGATGCTTCCATTACTACTCCCATTATCGAGGTGAATCGTTTAACCCCCAAAAGATATACGTGTCGCCCCGATAGTCGTAATCCCCCCATTACGCAGAATGCTATATGCGAGGTTATCAGGTTCTTCGGGCCAGGAATTATTACAACTCACCTGGAAGGTCATAGACGGGTAATCATCATTGAGATAAGCCGCGGAAGCTGAATCAAGGATATCAACAGCTCCGGCAGGCCATCCATGTGTATTCCAAACTACAAGGCCGGGACGGTAGTTTGTCCAGGCATCGACTACTTTGGGTATATTACACGATTGGCTTTCCGGCAAAGGGCAGAGATTCGATACATTGTATACCGGAAGATCAGTATATGGATAGATCTCGTCATAAAGCCGGTAATAATTCCACTCCATATTATTGCAAAAATCATTTTTAATCGCTTCACCCAATACATGTGAATTCAGGATTGGATACGCAGGCACTATGGGAAGCAGAATCTTTTTTCTCCATCCACGGTCGACAGCATCTTCATAGGAGATCGTTTTAGCGAGAATGTGATCCAGGTCTGTTATCGAGCCGTAATGTGGTATACTCATCGAGTGCCGCCGGTAAGCATTTTCACTTTTTTGAGTATCGGATTATACATACAGGCGTTGACACTCACCTTTACCAGTTGATATTCCCGGTACTTTCCGAAGCTGACAGATCCTGTCCAGCTCCCGGGAAAATAGGCATTAATACCGTAAACACTCATATCCTGCGGATATTCTGTCTCATCGACAGGCTCCGTCTCCACACTGACAGGCGGACACGCAGGTTCCACATACAAAGCTTCGGGTAATTCACTGGCAGCCGGATTCTGTACCGAAACAGAAACATCCCCGGGATTTGTTCCCGGTGGAAGGAGGAAGGTCACACTGTAAACAGGTAACCCGGGCTGGCCCGGGTTACCTGAGATCGCCGCACCCCGGAAAACCGCTTTTCCATCTACATTCTCGACCATTACTTTCTTGTACGGCAGTTCCACTGCATGCCGGCTGTCCATAGAAGGATTCGTGATAAGTTCCCGGTCCCCGGTAGATAGATAAACAGAGAGATGATCACCGGTATCCGACTCAGAAATCTGACCGGATACAATCATCGGAAGCAATAGCATTATTAAAATAAAAAATCATCATTTTGTTGAGGAGATAGGTTATAAAACGTGAGTTTTCCAGGTTGTTTTGAGAGAAAACGGTTATGGATTAATGATAGGTTAATTTCAGTTTGAGAAATCTCTGACTATTAATTACCCTTTTTTACGATTGGTCGGGATGAGATGCCGGGTAATTGTTCTTTTGTACTAAAGAGCAGGATCGTATGCGTTGATTGCTTCCGCGATTTTAGCCATTTCTTCATCTTCACTAAGACCGGAAGGAACAAATTCTTTTCCGGTTATAATATGAAAAGCCTTTTTGTATCTTTCCGTAATACCTTCGATCACTTCGTCATTTATATCCGGCGGCGTACCATCACCCATATATCCACGGTCGATAAGCCATTTTCTAAAAAATTCCTTATCCAGTTTGCGCTGGTCTTTGTCCTGAGAAAAAAGCTCTTCATAAGTATCTTTATACCAAAATCTGGAGGAATCCTGGGTATGAATTTCATCTGCGATGTAAAGTTTTCCATCCGCCAGGCCAAATTCGTATTTTGTATCCACTAAAATAAGCCCTTGTTTCCCTACTATCTCGGTTCCCCGGTTAAAGAGTGCCAGAGCAGTTTTTTCAATTTTTTTCCAGGTTTCTTCGGGAATAATACCCTGTTTCAGTATTTCTTCCCGGGAGATCGGCTCATCATGAATTCCTTGTTCTGCTTTCGTCGAAGGAGTAATAAGGGGTGTGGGAAATTTTTCATTTCTTCTCATCCCTTCCGGGAGCGTGATTCCGGATAAAGAATTACCTTTTTGATATTCCCGCCAGGCGGATCCCGTAAGATAGCCGCGGATGACAACTTCAATCGGAACGATTGCGCATTTCCTGACAAGTACGGATCTGCTCGTTACTTCCTTTATGATATGATTATCAATAATATCTGCTGTTTGTTTGAACCAAAAAAGTGAGATCTGATTCAGAATTTCACCTTTTGAGGGAATCGTCGCGAGAACCCTGTCAAAAGCAGATATTCTGTCTGTTGTATAGATGAAGAGTGCAGATCCGAGATCGAGGATATCTCTTACTTTTCCTCTATACAATTTTGTTTTGTCCGCTGCAGCTTTTACACCTAAACTTTTAAGTTTTGAAAGATTAAGTTCCATGATTAAGCCTTTAATTCGTCTCTATTGCTGATTATCCTGGATATGAGTCCATATTCTGTTGCTTCCTCTGCATTCATCCAGTAATCCCTGTCTGTATCCTGTTCAACTTTTTCAATAGTTTGTCCGGTTTCATCTGCGATAAGCTTATTGATTTTTTTACGAATACGATCCAGTTCTCTGGCATGAATTTCAATCTCTGTTGCAACTCCCC
>JAFGRV010000120.1 GCA_016934975.1 Spirochaetales bacterium
AGCCCGTATTGTTACGAAGAAGGGGAGTATCGATGAACAGGGAGTTGCGTTTGTGAGAGATTTACTTCTTTATCAACTTTATTACGTGGAACGGGATATGTAATATCAGCCGTCAACATAACTATCCCGCATAACTTTTTATAAATGCAGAATTTTGTATCCTGTCAGGCTGTAACCGGGAGATTCTTTTTTAAATCTGTTATATAGAGCCGTGCCCAGATAAAAGCCACAATACTGGATACCCATGATGCAATGATCATTCCTGTATAGATGCCGTTCATTCCCAGATTAAAAACAATCCCGAAAATTGCCGCGCATGGAGCACTGAGAAAAAGTGTCCTGATAAGGGTTATGGTAAGTGAAATTTCCCCTTTTCCCGTCCCCTGAAACATCGCGGAGGAGAGCATCCCGCCGGCGACGGCAGGAAAAAAAAGCGTCATATAGTGTAAAAGAGTAGTAATATCTTTGGTTAATCGTGATGTTTCGGCAGACCAGGTAAACACTTGTGCAATAGAAGGTGCCAGGATAAAGATAAATAAAGCAAGACAGATTTCGATAATAAATCCCATTTTAACGGCATAAATATATCCTGTATCAAGTTTTTTATATTCCTTTGCCCCGAAGGTAGCCCCGCAAACAGATGTCACGGCAGTGGCAATACCAAGGAGAGGCAGAATTGCGATCATGACAACACGCCATCCTGTTGTAAATACCGCCACACCATCATCTTTGTTTATAATGGATACGAGGATCGTAATAATAAACATCATGGCAGACATGGACATTTGGGCAACAGATGCAGGTAATCCTACTTTAAAGATATCTTTAAGTATGGGTTTTTTAAAGTGAAAGCCTTTAAAATGGAAGGTGATGTATGTCTTTTTTTCAATAAAAAGCCAGTAAAAGAGAAGGAGTGAAGCAAATCCCATAGAGAGAACGGTTGCATAAGCTGCTCCCGCGACACCCAGCTTTAATACATATATAAAGACAGGATCAAGGAGCACATTTAATCCTGCACCGGTAAGCATCGCGATCATGGCGCGGTTTGCGTCTCCTTCGCTTCTGAGTATGGAATTGGCGATTTGAGAAAAAAAGATGAGTATTGTTCCGGCGAACATTATTTGCGAATAGGTAACTGTCATATCAAGGGCTTTTTGAGCACCCATGATATCGAAAAGAGGACGTGTAAATAAAAGCAGGGGTATCATTACTGTCAAGGCAATAATGATCATCAAGACAATTGTATGAACTGCAACAGAGTTCGCCCCTTCCTTGTCTCTTGAACCGATCCGCTGGGATATGGCGGCACCTCCCCCGATTCCCAATCCGGTTGAAAGTGCCATGAGAAACATGAGAAATGGAAAATAGAATCCCACCGCGGCAAGGGCTTCCGGTCCGATTCCCGACACCCAGATCGCATCTGCCAGATTATAGATTGTATTAGCAGACATTGCGATAATCATGGGAATTGAGAGTTTAATAATAGCTTTCTTCGGATCACCCAATAACGTCTGAACTCCTTTTGTCCGGTATTCAGGTTTTGTTTTTTGTGCATTTTCCATTTATATTCCTTATATAGTGTGACGAAACTCACGTTTCATATGTTTTATCATCAACCTAATATAATAAATATAATAAAATCGTATCAAGGGGTTAAGGAAGTATACCAGGTAATATTCATAACGTTGTGCCGGGATTATGTGGGTGAATGAATTCAGGATGATTTTAGATAGTGTGTATTTCATTTTCTTGCACCATCATGAGGTGAGAATTCTTAATTCATGAAAGGAAAAGACAGACTCTAAACAGGTGAGTATACTCACTTGAAATCTTATCAAAAATTAAGTATATATAACTATATAACGCTCATTTTTTTAATGTAAAGTACATTGAATTCAGGTGAAAAATGAGTAAAGGAAACGACAATAGGGCACGGTGAATAAGATTAATACCTGCATTGTCTTTCTTTGCAGAGAGTAAGGAGAATCGATAATGGAAGGATTGATAAAGAAGTTCTTTGTACAAGGTCTGCTTTTTTTCATAATTGTTGCTGTGGGCATAGTCGTTTCCGGGTGTTCTGCTGATTCTGATCCTACATGGACAATAATGGTCTATCTGGATGGGGATAATAATCTGGAATCCTCAGGATTACAAGACTTAAATGAAATGGAGGGTGTGGATTTATCGGGCTCCGGGATTAATGTTATTGTGTTGATGGACAGGATTAGCGGATTTGCTACGGATTTGACAGGGGACTGGACAGGCACGAAATTATTTAAAGTGAACTATGATTCAAAAGGTCCTTTCAATGCAACGATTGTATCGACCGAACTTGCATCAACCGAACTCGGACTTACCATAAGCGGGGATGAAGAATTAAACATGGGTGATCCCGGGGTTTGTTCGGATTTCATAGATTTTTGTAAATCAAATTATCCTGCACCGAATTATTTTCTGGTTTTCTGGAATCATGGATCCGGTTGGATGAAAAAAAGCACCGGAACAGTGGAAGAGCCGCAAAAGGCCGTTTGTTTTGATGAGACGGATGAAGATGCACTTTACACGAAAGAAATCGGCGATAGTATTGAAGGTAAGGGAATAACGGTTGTAGGGTTTGATGTGTGCAATGCAGGCATGCTTGAGGTTGCCTATGAGATACGGAATGATGCTTCATATATGATCGCGTCCGAAGAGTCAGAGAGTGGAGATGGCTGGGAATATAATTACTGGCTTAATAATTTGCTTGGTTCGAATCAATCTGCATCGGCACTTATTTCTGCCGTGGTGGATGGGTATGAAACCCGTTATAGTTCCATGACCGGGGCGACATTATCCGGAATTGATTTATCTCAGGTAGACGGACTCATGAGCGCGATGAATAGTTTTGCAGATGCACTCTATGGGGTATGTGGCACTCAATCGGAACGGGATAATGTCCGAGATCTTCTTTTAAATGATGTTGAAGATTTTTATAATTATGATTATGATTTTGGCGATTTTAATATTGATATATGGGATATGGCGGACAAAGTCGGATCAGCCTATCCGTCCCTTAGTCCAGCCGCGGATGTATTAAAAGCTGCCCTAGAAAACACTGTTGTTGATGAGTGGCATCATCCCGGGCCCGGGTTAACCGGAAATCCGGATGCCCATGGTCTCGCGATTCATCTTACTCCTTTATTAGATGGATCTATTGATGGAGGATCTATTGTTCTTTCCATTTCCGATGAATATATGGATGGATATACCTGGGATTATCCCCTTGCCTTTGTCGCGGATTCAACCTGGGTTCCTCATTATTCCGGGGGTCCTGCGGGACCGGGTTTTCTTTACAGACTCTGGTTTGAAAGCTTTTCAAAATAATAATAGAGAATTGAGTATGCAAAGGCCCTCCATAAAAAAGGGGGCCTTTTTTTATAATCTTTTATTCCTGAATTTATCTTACGGGCCCAATTTTATGAAAAGGCCAGAATAAGAATACTGCTTTTCCTAATAACGAGCTGTAGAGAACAGGTCCGTAACTTCGGGCGTCTTTGGAATTTCTCCTATTGTCTCCCATCGGAAAAAAACGGTTTTCCGGGATATACCATCCAAGATGTTTCTGCCGCCAAAGATCAATTTCCAGGGTTCCCAGTTGCGGTTTTTCTCTCTCCTGTTCCCGGGAATAGTGCAATTGAGGATGTTTTGCATAGTAGTCTTTATACTGTGGAACAGATGAATAGGGATCTTTAACCGGAATATCCGTCACAGGATAATGCAGATCATATCTTTTTTTAATCTCGGCTTCCGTTGTCCAGGAGGTTTCACCTGTTACAAGTATGTGCATGTTCTCGTGTCTTTGGCGTATCCGTTCTCCGGGTATACCGATACAGCGCTTTAAAAGGAGACGAACCTTGGGAGTTCCGTTCTTGTTCGCATCAATATCTACCAATGTGAGGGTAAGAAGGAAGATTACCTTATGGAGTATTTTTTTTACGGGTCCCATCGGTTCGATTTGAGGGTTGCTGAACACTATTACTTCCCCCCGTCGGGGTTTACGGAATAGCTCATATTTCAGGTTTTCAGGTATTAATTCCGGTCCGAATACTGTTTTGGAGACCAAAGCCCGGGTCCCTTTTTCTATGGTGGGGATCATCGATCCTGTGGGAATAACATAGAGTTCAAAAAGAAACTGCTGAAGCAGGAGGACTATCAATAAAGCCCAGGTAATTGCTTCTATCCATTCCCGCACAATATGTTTTTTACTCTGCTTTTCTATTTTTTTCTTCTTTTTTATATTTCTGTTGGTGAGATATTTTTCCGTCCATTGTACAAGATTCTTGCCGAATGCAGGGTAGGTCATGTATGCTTCCTTCTTGTGTTTGCTTTATATGGCTATTTTTTATACCATCATTGGCTGCCGGTATAGTATATCCATATATCCGGGCATAAGTAAAGGTATTTTTAATCTGAAAAACCCTTTTCCTCCTGTATTGACTCACTTTGATGTAATAGGTACATTAAAGGTATGGAACTAATGAAGATTTTAAGAAAACCAATTAGATATTCATTTTATCATATCACAATCTGGCTCATTGGAATAAATATCTTTATTTATATCTTAACCTATACAAATCTTGCCCTTTTTAGATTACTGATGCTATTCCCCCGGGAGACTATTTTAAAAGGGTATTTCTGGCAGCCTTTTACTTATATGTTTCTCCATGACCCACGAAATTTAAGCCATATAATTTTCAATATGTTCGCTCTTTATGTTTTCGGATATCCCCTGGAGAAAAGATTAGGGAGTATGGAGTTTCTTTTACTTTATCTCTTTACAGGACTTGCCACAGGTCTTTTATCTTTGCTTCTTGGAATGAATGTGGTCGGTGCTTCCGGTGCTATATATGGACTTATTCTGGGATATGCAACATTCTTTCCTGATTCAACCCTTCTCCTCGGTTTTTTTATCCCTATTAAGGCAAAGTATGCGTTGATTCTTTTTATCGGGATTTCACTTGTTCTCCAATTTACCGGGTCTTCCCCCACTGTGGCACATCTGGCACATCTTGGAGGAATTGTATTTGCTTTTATCTATTTTATTGTAAGACTGGGTTTGAATCCGATTCAGAGAATTTTCGGCCGGGATTAGGAATTCACTCAAAGATTGATACAAAAATAGTATTTTTTTCACAATTCTCTTATCCTTTGGAATTTTATCCGATAGTATAAGTAATGACTATCTGTATGAAACGAATTATAGTGATACTTTTATTTTTTATCTCTCTCTTCCCGATTTATCCGGATGCGGAAAAACTCACTATTACTCTCTGGACAGAACTTGAACCGTTTATTGTCTTTGAGGGGGATACATCTCCTCTTCCGGAAAAGGAAGCCGTAAAACGTATCCTTGAACAGGCACGAATAATCTTTTCCGCCATGATATACGGGTATGCTTTTACCTATACACCCTATGATAAACAGCGCCAGGTAGCTGAATATTTCGATCTCCGGCCTCTGTATGAAATTGTATGGGGGGATCCGAATCTTAATGTGATAAGATCCGAGGTAAGAGATAAAAGATTGTATATAACAGTACATTATACATGTATGGACTTTCAAGTTTCCAGACTCGAAGCATGGGATACCCTGGCCATTCCTTCTGCTTACGGGCGGGGCACTGGTGATTATTTTAAAGGATACCCGGAAAAGATGAACTCTTTAAAAAATGCAATGAAAGAAGCAATCCGGGGATATATGAGAAAGAGGACTTTTAATAAACCAAAGGAAATTAGCGGCGAACTCGTCCTTATGGAAATGGCTGATACAATTGTCAATGCTGGTGAATATATAACGACTGCAAAAGTGAAATTAAATATAAAAGAAGTAATTCCATATAAAGTTTTTTAATGACCATTTAAAATATATTGCAGCCTCAAATAATCTCACCTTTCAATTTTATTTCTTGAAATATAGATCTTCATGAATTATCCTTAATACGATATCAATAGATTGAAATGTATATTATAAAAGGAGAGAGCATATGGTATGGTATGTAATTGCAATTGTCCTCATGGGAGCAGGGGTGGGACTTTATTTTGCCTATAAATCCCAGGGAGCAAAGCTTTTCCAGATGAAGTCTGTCCAGACTTATCTTGCTTCCGATCTGAAGCAGGAAGCAAAAGACGTGGAAGAAGGTCTGGGAGAAAAGGGTTCATTTAACAAGCTCGCGGAAGTAAAAGGTAAAGTAACATGTGATAATCCTCTTACTTCCGAATTGGCGAAAAAGAGGTGTGTTCATTATTCCATGAGTATTAATCGCAAGTGGGAGGAAACATACTGGGATACGGATTCAGAGGGGAGACGGACTCAGAAAACACGTCAGGGTTCGGATTCGGTAGCTCATAATGAACGATCTGTACCTTTTTTTGTCGAAGATTCATCGGGGAAAACAAAAGTAAATCCCGAAGGCGCCGAAATGATAAGAGAGAAAGTCTATTCGGATTTTAAAACAGGGGAACTTGGCGGGAGTAAAGTCTCCATCGGGAGTTTTTCAATCACACTTCCCTCTGTAGCTTCTGTTTCCGGACGCCGGACGATCGGATATGAATATGAAGAATCAATCATTCCGGTGGATAGAGACATCTATATTCTTGGTGAAGCAGCAGACAGCACCGGTGAAGTTCAGATACAAAAACCATCGGACAAGAAAATGAAATTTATTATCAGTGTTAAGAGTGAAGAAGAATTGACCCGGAATATTCAGGGAACGATGACCGCGACACTGGTAGGTGGAGTTATCGCTGAAATCGCCGGGGTAACACTTCTCTTGTTGCGCATATTTAATATCCTCCAGGGATAGTTTTATTTACTAAATTAAGAAGAATGCCGATAAATAATAAGGAGTAGACTTTATTTTGATATAATAGTCTACTTTTTATTTTATTTTCATATATAAGAGGATAACTATCAAATATAATCAATCGTATAATAATAATTGTTGATTTTTATTTCATCCTCTATTATTATGGAACTTGTTTTTTAATGAGAATGAAGTGATCGGAGTATGATACATGGAAACGAAAAATACTACTATCCAGCTTTCTGCTTTAATTGATATGAATAATCGGAGCAAAGTAGAAAGTGAAATAAAAAAGATTTTCTGTTATCACTACCCTGTAAAATATTTTAAACCTGTTGCAATGTGTTATCATAATGTCAGGAAACTTTTTAAAGGGAATTTCCCCGGATATAAAAAATGTAATACCTATTATCATGATTTTAGTCATACCCTTGATACGCTCCTTGCCGCGGCAAGGATTTTAGATGGTTATAATTTAAAGGAAAAACCATTGCCGGTTAAAGTCGCGGTAAATCTTTTTTCCGCTGCTCTTTTTCACGATGTGGGATATATTCAGGAAGAATGGGATAACGAGGGGACCGGGGCGAAATTTACCAAATATCATGTCCAGAGGAGTGTGGCATTTCTTCTTAAGAATCATATCAAATTAAAATTGAAAAAGGAAGATGTGGAAATGGCTAACCGGTTGATTCGATGTACGGGACTCGCCGGAGAAATCCTTTTAATAAAGTTCCTTATTCCTGAAGAAAAAAGTGCAGGCGCCATCCTTGGGACTGCGGACCTTCTCGGACAGATGTCGGATAGAACATACCTGGAAAAACTTCTTTTTCTCTATTATGAATTCAAAGAAGCGGAGATTATGGGGTATAATACGGAATTTGATGTTATCAGGAAGACAATTGATTTTTATGAGCTTACAAAAAGAAAATTTCAAGATCCTCTCATGAATATGAATAAATATGTTGAATATCATTTTAAAGAACGCTATGATATTCATCAGGATCTCTATTGTGAGACAATAGAAAAGCATATTAATTTTATTAAGAAAATTATTGCAGATGACAGTTCAAATTTCAGAAATAAACTTAACCGGGCAAGCTGGGTGGAAGAGTATGTTTATTCCTGAGGAATCGTTATCGATCGAGGTGTGTGTAAAAAACACTCATTATTATTGGATGTTTGCAAGAGGCTGTATAAAGTGTGTTATACCTGGGGGATTAGCTCAGATGGTAGAGCGATAGGTTCGCAATCTATAGGTCAGGGGTTCAATTCCCCTAT
>JAFGRV010000121.1 GCA_016934975.1 Spirochaetales bacterium
TAATTATTCTTGAGAATATTGATTTTTTTATTAAGTTTTGTCTCTGGAGTATGATATTTGTCGTCTCTATTTGGTAAACAAGACTTCAAACATTCTCTCTATCTGCGTTTATCTGCGTGCATCTGCGGTTCCAAAAAAAATTTTACCAAAAAAAACAAGAATTTGCAGGTAAGTAATACAGACCGGAACTTTGACTTCTACGAAGTTGAAGATCACCATAACAATAACCATATCTTTTAACACCACCTGAATTGGTGAGAAAAAATCACCACAATTGGTGTTTTTATCCCGGAGACAAATAGAGCATTATTTATATAGTCACATTTTTAAAACAAGGAGTAAAAAATGAAAAAGACTTTATTAATTCTTATGATTCTCTTATCAGGCATCAACCTCTTCAGTGAAAATGTTGCCGTTCTGGTGGATGAAATGCTTTATGATGATCCGGCTTTGGTGAACAGCATGACCGGCTATATCAACTCGGCGCAATCAACATTTACACAAGTGACGATCACCAGTGTGAACCATGATCTTTATCAATCCATGGACCCGGTGGGGGACATGCAGAATAACAGCATAAGGAAGATCATCTATGATTTATGGGTAAATGAGCATATTGATGGTGTCATCCTGGTGGGAGATGTTCCCCTGACCATGTATCAATCCTTCGGACTTACCGATGATATTCCGTTATATTACCCGGTCACCCTCCCTTATGAGGATCTGGACGGGACATTTTACAATGATTACTCCGTGGGTGCCGACGGCCTCCGGGCTGCGGGAGGGGGGAATGATCATTACCTGGATTCATGGGAACCGGTAAGCACCACCAACCGCCCTGACATCTGGGTTTCGATCATACGCCCCCGTGAACTCACCTATTCGGTCGGTCCGGTTATCTATTCAAAAGAAGCAGAGGCCGCGCAACTTAATGGAACAGCGGTGATTCAGAATAATGTGCATTGTTCCGGCGGACAATCTGTCGCAGGGGTCGGGAGCGGTCCTTTAAATGAATTAATCTTTGACGATATCGATGTTCCGGATGACGGCATGTATCTTTGTACACTCTATTATTATTCCGATTGGAGAACCTGGAGCGGGATGTATGAAGTGAATAATAAAGAAGGGGCATCTCTTCAATTTAATAAAATCGCATCCGGTACCACCGTCACCCAGACCATTCCCATGTACCTTTACGAAGACGGATTTAACAGCATCCGTTTTTTTATGGACAGGGCAAACTGGCCGATGCCCGAGATTGATCGTATTGAAATTGCCCCTGCTGCTTCTTATGCTCCGGAATTGATCTCGGAATTAGTCGATTATTTTGATAAATGTACGTCTTATTTTAACGGCCAGATGGTGACACCTCAAAGGGCCATGGTGTATTCGACTGAGGAATTCGCCGTTTATCCTCCGGCCCCCGGGGAAACCGGGACAATCGGATCCCAACTTACAGACATCTATGGCCCGGGCAATGTCAGTTTCGGAGGGAATGACCTTCCCCGCGGCCAGGAATACCTGGATACCCTCTCCAGGGGGTATAAACTAAACCACTTCCGGAGCCATAGCGGGGCAGCGGAAAGTAATTTGTCAAATCTGGGACCAAGGCCCAGGATTGATGCGGCAGTGGGTTTGCGCAATAATATCGGCAGGGGGGCCCAGGTTTCCATTCTATGGAACTGTGTGGCTGCCAATTATATAGATGCTCCCACAGGCTCCATGGCCAGTGATTATATGCATGGTGGTATTGGAATGAGTGCTATCGGGGTGACCCGGAGTGCGGGGACCTTTTTTCTATTCGATTATTATGGTGAGAACATCGACGCCAATCCCCTTCGAAGTGATCATCTCCTGGGTCAGGCCCATCTCGAAAGTAAACGATGGTATTATTGTGATACCAACGAAGCCCGGAATTTTGACGGACGTACGGATTTCCCGATAATGAGTCAGGTCCTGATAGGCAGTCCCTTTGTTCTTGCCATAGATGATCTTTCGGCGTTGCCCGCTTCGATTACAGGGCAGATTACATGGAACGACAATCTTCCCATTCCATCGGCGGATGTCAGGCTCTATAAAACAACACCGGCGGGCGACGTATTTTGTCAGTATGCCGAAAGCGACAGTACCGGGACCTATGTGTTCGACTGGCTCGCAGGGGGCGATTATCGTGTGGAAGTCGAGTTGAAAAACGGCCGAATGAGTTCGAGTTCCAATTACTCCCTGTCTGCCGGTAATGATATTTCCATTCCCGGTCTTGTTTTTTCCGAAACCCTGGATGTCATTCGTATCAATGAACAGGCTCTTTATTCCCTGGATGATTTTTACTCGCCCGATTCCCAGGGCCGCTATTGGTATCATCCCGATTACGATGTATCTTCCTGGTCCACAGGCAAGGCCCCCTTTAATCAATTGATTCCCGATTATACCGACGGGACCGAACTGAGCTCCCCTGAATATCAATACAGAATTTTTATCCGGAAGAATGTGATGATTGATAATCCCGTGGATTTCAAACTACATCTTTCCTTTGACGCCCCTGTCGGACTGTATATCAATGGTATTGAGGTGGTGGAAAACCCATATCCTTTTGGAACCTTGATCCAGCCGCGTCCCAAGGGTGATTACTGGAATCTAAAACTTGATTATGATGATCTGGATTCCTATCTTGTCACCGGTGAAAACCTGATCGCCCTTAAAATGCCGGGAACAGCCCTCGTGGATATCACTGCGATAGATATTGTCCAGCCGGCCGCACCTATTTATCAGGTACTGGACTCAGGCGATGTGACCGGCGACTTCATCGCAGACGGTATACGCTTAAGGCACAATAACGGCTACACTTTTTTCCAGGTGAAAGATGATGCGGAATCTGCCAATAGTTTTGTCAATTTTCTCTGTATCGAATCTTCTTTTATTGAAGAAAGTGAATGGTTCTCCGGGGATATTAATGGCGACGGCCTCACCGATGTATTGCGGATTTACCCCTATGAGGGTGAGGATGTCTTCGAAGTGTATTTTTCGTTTAATGATCATTTTGCAAAGGGCGTCCGGAATTGGGAAACCCTTAATAAAGAAAATGCCGATACTACCCGGTGGATTTTAGTCGACTATAATAATGACGGCCGGATAGATCTGATAAAAACAGATTCATTACATAATAACGTACTTCTTGATCTTTATCTGGGAGCAGAGAACGGATATATCTCCTGGGCAAATCAGAGTTATGAAGCGGAATCTCCGGACAATGTGTTATATGGTGATGCGGCTATCTGGTACCGGTCGGGTTTCTCAGGTAACCTGGGTGTCGATTACTTTAATGCCGCTGCGGGCAATTACATGGAATTCCGGGAGGTCACAACTGTTGTTGCCGGTGATTATAAACTCCGGGTATATTATTATAATGACTGGATAGATCGAACCGCCAAAATTACCATAAATGACGGATATTCCTATGAATTAATTTTACCAGGACTGCCTTCCGGATTTTCCCATGCCGGAATTCAGGTGGAATTAACACAGGGGGATAATACGATCAGGATTGAGGGAACTCCCTGGCTTACTCCCATAGACCGCATCGAAATCGAGAGCTGTAGCACTACTGCACTCACCTTTCAATCACTGTATGAAGCCGAATCGGATTATAATTCCATCCCCCCGTCCGCTGTCATTGAACCGGGGGCCGGTTTCTCGGGAGGCGCCAAGGTGAGTGGTATGGGAACGGGCGAATCAGAGGGACTTCAGTTTAACGGCATTCTGGTCCCGGATCAAGGTGTCTACAGAATCAGATTATCCTATGATCAAAGCAGCGGCGCGGGGGGTTATGTGAAAGTCGATGATGAAGTGAGCTATCCCCTTCACTACCAGGTAAAAGATACACTATCAACCTTGTATATAGACCTGAGTTTGTCTGCCGGTCAGTTTCACAGTCTGTTGTTCTATAGCCTCGAGGGAAATCTGCCGGACCTGGATTCCATAGAGATCACACCGCGAACCGACGGTATGTTGTCGTACCTGACAGATCAATGGCGTGATGAGTCCGGTGTTTCCCTGACTGACAGGTCGATCTCAAAAAACGGACCAACGAACGCCTGGGATGCCGGTGCGGCATCGGCCTATGTGCTTCAAGGTGACGGCGGTATTGAATTTTCCCCGGCCCGGGACGATAAAGCTCTTGCGGCGGGTTTGTCAATGGAAAATCATGATAATAATTACAATAGCATCGATTATGCCATTATCCTTAATAGTGTAAAGCGTGTGGGAATTTATGAAAACGGCATCCAACGTTCCATAGGTGATATTGTGTATCATCCCGGTGATATATTCAGGATAGAACGAATATGGAATCAAATTATTTATTCGGTGAACGGATACGAACTGTACCGGAGTACGGTGTATTGCTATCCTGAAGTAAAATTGATGTTTGATGCCGGCTTCTATAACACCGGGGCCTCCATCGAAAATATTCATTGGATAAATGGGTACAACATTGAAACGGGCAGGAATATATCCATCGCCCATGATCTGGTCCGGATCGATTTTACCGACCAGGTTGATGTCCAGGCTGATGCTCAAAGTATCGGCAAAACAGGTGGGGTAATTGCCTGGGATTCCGGGGCAGCATCAACGTCTGCATTTACAGGTAATGGCGGAGTTTCCTTTGAACCCGGCCAGTTGGATAAATTCCTCATCGGCGGTTTGTCTGTTAAAAATACGGACACCATTTTTAATTCTATTGATTATGCTATTCTCCTCACCGATATGCGGCGGGTTGCAATCTATGAAAAGGGTGTAACTTTTCCTATTGGTGATATTGTGTATCATATGGGTGATGCCATGACCATCAAACGCCAGGGATCGGATATCTTCTATTATATACGTGATTATTTATTACATGTCAGCACGGGAGTCGTGGATCCGGATACGGAATTGATCTTTGATGTTTCCTTTTATAATCCGGGAGGTGAAATTGTGAATTTCCATTGGCTTAATTCCGATGCATTGGTGAACCACAGTGTCGGACAGGTGACCGATGACTATTCCGAAATCACATGGATCGATCAAGCGGGTGTTCTTGGTTCCGAATCCGGTCTTGAGAAGACTGCCGCCACTACAGCCTGGGATTCCGGCGCCTTCTCCGCTGCAGGGTTTACCGGGAATGGCGGGATCGAATTCTCTCCTGTTTATGACGATAAATTTCTTATTGCAGGGTTATCTGTGGATAATCCCGACAATAATTTTAATTCAATCGATTATGCCATTCTCCTTACGAGTATGAAACGGATCTGTATTTATGAAAACGGGATAAATCATCCGATAGGCGATAAAGTCTATCATCCCGGGGATACCCTTCGAATTGAGCGGATCCGGAATGAGATTGTGTATTCGGTGAATTCCTATGAGCTTTACCGTTCAACGGTGGCGATTGATCCCCGGGCGGAATTGGGCTTCGATGTCTCTTTTTATAATCCCGGTGGCAAGATCGAAAACTTTCGCCGGATTAAAAATCAAAAGGTACAACTCGCAGAACCTGCCGGGGCACATCTTTTTAATAATACCCTCATAAAGGAAAATGATCCGGGAATTCAAAAAGCGTATGCTTTCTCGGTCAATTCTTTTGTCAACAATGGCGGCGTTGAATTTACGGCTATGGATTCCGGGGCGGCTTTAACGTGTGGCCTTAGTAAAAAGCTCACTTTTACATCAACCTTGCCGGTCCACTATGGCATCCGGCTTAATGCCGATTCCAGCCTTTCGATTCTGGAAAATGGCATGGAAACGGCTTTAGCGGGATCTGTCTATCAGGCAGGCGATCTGTTTCAGGTCGTCCGGGAAGGTACCGACCTTGTGTATTATCAGAACCAGACAGAGCTTAAGCGAAGTTCAGCACTTATCGATGCCATGGATTCCTTAATTACCGCTTGTGAGATATCAACGGAGGGGACGGGAATATGCGATATCGAATGGATTGAATTGGAATGACGATAGGTAATAATAAAGGTTCCTGCAAAAAATCGTATAAATATATTGATTTTTGCAGGGGGCTGCATTAATGCGAAAAGCAGCACCCATGGGGTGCTGCTTTTCTAAATGAAGGAAAAGGATAGTAAAACCTATAAATACGTGCAAGGTCTTTGAATGAAAAATGCAAAAAGCCGGATTTATTCCAGAACGAGAATACCCCACTGGGATGGATTTGAATAAAAACTGGAATCACCATTCCAGATGGTCTGGCTTTCTCTGTCTCCGGAATCGTCCGTGTCATCAATGGCACAATCAAATCCAAGTTTCATGCCTTTGACTGGTATGAAATCCGCGGATAATGATTTCCATGGTATGCTTCCCACCACAATATATCCGTTATCTGTCAGGGAAATGAGTAACTGTACTGATTCGGGGGCTTTGTTCAAGCCGCCCCATCCCCAGGCGGATGGTTCTATATTATCCCGTTTTGAGCCGGGGCTGAAGCCTAATTGAAAATCTTTTTCGAAAAAATACTCACGTTTTTTATCCGCATTCTCATCCAGACCAATACAAATCTCAACACAATCGCCATTCCAGATATTTACTTCCGTTTTATTATTAAAAACCGGCACATCATCGGTGATGACGGCCTGGAAATACAGAGATGTGGTTGTCCACCGGAAACTCATTTCAGCAGACAAATCATCTTTTCCGCTTCCGGATTCAAGGTATATGGACTTTTCCGAAATCCAGGGCTGAAGCGGTTGCATATCTTCTGTCAATGCAATTGCGGAAGATTCACGTTGAACAGGCGGCGGAATCAAACTGTCAATTTGGGAAATATATTCCTCGCGGCGAAGAGGATAAGATTCGGCAACCGGACCAAAAAGCCCGGGATCGGACAAAAAATAGTCGGAAGCAAAAACCGATTTCGCGGCTTGAATGGTTTGCTCGTCAACCAGAAGTCTCCAATCCAATTCTTTATCAATATCAAACCAGGTAATCGCCTTCACAGCGGGGAAAAAAGACTTAAGATCTTCTCCCATCTGTTTCAGCCAGTCGGCTTTCACCTTTCCATTGCCGCCTGTGGCAAATTCGGCGATCATTATCGGTTTATTCGTATTCAAAATAATTTTGGCATAAATTCTTCCGAACAAGTCTTTAAAGGAATCGGAACCGGAGAAGTTGTATCCATCGAGACCTATCCAATCAACATAAGAAAATCCGGGAAAGGCTTTTAAAGGATCATTCCATGGCTCATTCGGGACACTGTTGGCATTCACACACCAGATCCACCTTACATTATCCGCTCCCGCCTTCTTAAAAATCCAATGAATTTTTTTATAGGCTTGCACATATTTGGCGGCATCGTTGCCATTCCGGGCAACACTCCAGGGATACCAGTTCCCGTTGAATTCGTGCCCCCATCGTAAGAACATGGGTTTTCCAAAGTCTGCAGCTCCTAAAGCCCATTCACGGATATAGTCATTCCATTTACCCTGGAGAATATCATCCAGATTAATCATATCGCGGGCTTCAAAAAACCATGGTTCCCAGGTGATATGCGGCATATAACCGGCATCGGAAACACGCCGGACATCTTCGGACGGAAAGGGAGTACTCCAGTCAAGATACCACATGACCGACGCGATTTTTTTTTCAAGTTGCTTTTCCATTAATTTTACAGGAGCCAGATCCAATTGGGAGCCTTCATGAAAAACACCCAACAAAACACCATCAGTATTGCCATCGGGCGATGTGGATCCCATTCCCGCGCATCCGGCGAAGCTTATCATCATTATAAAACCGAGAATCACAATTCGTACAATTAAAGAATTTTTTAAAGAACCAAAAACCATTTTATCCCTCCTCATTCATGTGAGAATAATTTAAATTGTCAAATACCCTCAATTGCTGTATGTGTTCAGCGTATTTCTAACATTATTGGATTTTTGCACAAGGGTAATGTAACCAATATTAACAAAATCCTGTAATTAAATCAACATAATATTGGGCGATTAACAGGGCATCGACGATATCAATGTTTCCGTTACAATTTGTATCGGCGGCCGTTGGATCAAAGTTAACGGGAATCCTTATGATTTTTGTGTACCACCCGGGTGATGATCCCCGGGAATCATTTTTATTTACCAGCCGGTCGATGTTATTATAAATCCCGCCATACCAGGACTCTTCGGCGCCGATATCAA
>JAFGRV010000122.1 GCA_016934975.1 Spirochaetales bacterium
CCCTGTCTTATCAGCACCGGGGTATGTAAATTCCCCCAAACGATAAAACATGATTACCTTGTAAAACCATCCTCCCCGGGAATATCCCGTGATATTATTAATACAGGTATCCTCATAGGGCTCTTTATTCTCGGGCTTATCGGGCTTCTTTTTTACCTGCGGTATAAAAAGGATATTATTTTTACGGCTTTTTTACTCCTGATTTTTTCCGGAATTCTTTTTTACACCTTTATTCCCCTTGATACGACTGAAATAAGTCAGGCGGATTATTCCCGGGATATTGCAGCTACTCTCTGTCTTTCATGTATCGGAATTGAATCGGGAACAGAAACTATTATGGTGAAAAGTGCCGAAACAAAATTTTACGGGAGTCTTACGGAGCCTGTGGTCATTACAGTTTTCTCCGCGCCATGGTGCGGATCTTGTCCGGCAGCCAAAGCATATGTGAAGGAACTCTGTTCGTTGTATGATACGATTCTTTCCTGCGAAATTGTGGATATTTCTCTCCCCGCGGAGAAGGAAAGATATATCTACTACCGGACCATATATTCTTTTAAGGAACCGATTCCATTACCTGCGATTATTGTTTCCAATAATACCGCCGATGTTTTTTACGGCACACAAGGGCTGGGGCAGGGAATTATTCAACTTATTACCAAGGGTCTTCATGGACGACATTAAAAGAAAAAAACATATTACCTTGTCCAGGAGAATTGCCCAGGGAACCGGTGTTTTTATGGGCTGTCTTGGTATTCTTGTACCCACGATGACTCATATTGTTTTTCCCGGACTCCACTGTTATGCCTGTCCCCTGGCGGTTACCATATGTCCCGCGGGGATCATGCAGAATCTTTTAAAAACAGGGGTGCCTCTGTTTCCTCTGGCCTTTTTAGGCTTATACGGGCTCTTCCTCGGCCGCTGGTGGTGCGGGTGGATATGCCCCTTTGGTCTTGTGAACGATATATTTTCGATGTTACGAACAAAACAGACCGTGAAGCACGTCCTTTCTTTTTGTGCGGGAATTGTCTTTGCACTCATCACCCTCCTTACTTTTATTTTTTCCGGGCAGAAATGGCTCGCCCTGATTCCCTTCATGTTTATGCTCTTCGCCTTTTTGTCACTTATTGTTCCTGCTTTGGTTCCCGGAATAAAAAGAAACATTTCATCGGGAAAGTTGATCGGGTTATTATTTCTGATCTTTGCAGGGTTTTTCCCGGTCGTCCTTTTTTCCGGCGGGCAATCAACAGGTATCTTCGTTATTGCGGGTCTCTTTTTTATCCTTGTTTTGATAAGCGGGATGATTTTCTATTTCCGGACAAAGAGGGCTTTTATTTTAAAATTTATTATCCTTGTACTTACCATCGGCCTTGCCTTCCTCGCAGCAGACACACTATTCTGCAAACTCTGTCCCTCCGCCGCCTTAAGCGCGGCTCTTCCGTACCTTATTTCCAATCCGGCATTTATTCCGGGAGGCATGTACTGGATTAAACTTGGTATTCTTGTTTTTACCGTATTCTGCCTTTTGGTTATTTCAAGATTTTTCTGCAGATACCTCTGTCCGGTAGGCGCCCTTCTGGGGTTAACGAACAAAATATCCTTTTTAAAAATTATCCGGCAAAAAGGCTGTGATAGTGCTGATAAAAAAGTATGCAAGTATGCGTGTACAAAGTCCTGTGTCATGGGTATTAAAAACATTCCTGAGCAAAGAGTATTAACCCAGACTGATTGTATTAAGTGCGGTAAATGTATCGAGGCATGCCCGCATCATCACCTTCACTTCGGGGTCAAGGTGAATGAAGAGGATAATTGATAAGGAGGAATTATGAGAAATTTTATAATTATTATGTTGCTGATGGCTTCTTTTACCGGTTTTGCGGATACTGTTACTTTAAATGAAGCCGGATTAAGCCTCTATATCCCCGAGGGGTGGGAACAGGGTTTTTCCGATGATGACGGCGCATATTACGCGAACGACCCGGGGGGAGAGATGTTTATTATTGCGGGTATTGTCGGGAAGAGTGAGCTCATGTATGCCGAGCGGAGCAGCATAATTAATAAAGTAATCATGGAATGGGGTCTTTCGTTTGAAGTATCCGAGGAGGAAGAAACAGAAATAAACGGCATTCCCATGTCCGTCGCATATGGGAGTGGCATGTATAAGGAACTTATGACCGGCGGCTCGATAATGCTTCTGGAAGTGGAAGATGCAGACTATATGGGACTTGTCATGATCTTCGGGACCGAGAAGGCCTGGGATTTGTATGTCGAGGCGATAACGGAAGTGTTTATGAGTTTCAATACGCTGAAATAATGAGTGAGGACTATGTTTGAGCTTCCTGAAGTCACTGTATTGGCACATCAGATTAATAAAACACTCCGGGGAAAAAATATTACATGGCCCAAATTAAACTTATATAAAGGTGAAGAGAGTATATGAAAAAGCAATTAAAAGGTATTTTATTGGGAGCAATTGCAGGAATAATAGATGTTATTCCAATGATTTTTATGAAATTAACGTGGGATGCCAATATCTCGGCATTTTCAATGTGGGTTGTTATCGGGTTTTTATTATCTTCCATCGAACTGAAAATAAATGGCATACTCAAAGGTATTCTCATTTCCTTTTTGGTTTTATTGCCTTCGGCAATAATTATTGGCTGGAGTGATCCCATGAGCTTATTACCCATAGTGATAATGACCGCAATTTTAGGTGCCTTATTAGGTTTCGCTGTCACCAAATTAAAACGATAGTCCGGGAGAGATTTCCGGACTACTTTCTCTAACATTCTATAAACGATTCATCTCTCAGAATATCAGAATTATAGTGGAATTTGTAGATAATCCATGGATTTTGAGAATCAACCATTACATTACGCAGGACAGGCCCGCAACCCAAATAATTAATTTATGACAAGGTTGCCGTTATGAAACTTCTTGATTTCTTGTGAACCTGCGTTTCGCTATTATTCCACATTTTTTGTTCAAAAAATGTGGAATAATAGCAAGTTTTACTTTTAAAAAAAACTTTACGATTCATTTCCTTTGTTATATAATCGGAACAACGATAGTAGTATGACGGGAATTCCTGTATGTGCAGGGGCTGCCATTTTTCTTTTATACTTGGGGCTCAATTGAAATTGAGCTGATAACAATTATAAATTTTGCTTTCAATAAATTAAGGAGAAAAAAATGCAAAAGAAAAAGGTTTTGACGATCCACCTGCGGGTATGTATCGTACTTGGAGTTATCCTGCTTGGAGCAAGCCCGGTTTTTTCCCAATCAACACCTGTGTGGCGTGTTGATGATCAGGGTAATCTTACCGTGAATGATCAAATCTTCCATATTAAAGGCGGATCCTGGACCGGACTCGAAGGCCGGGAAGAGCCCGCCGAAGATCCGAACAATCCGGGTGGTGCTCCCATGGAAATGTATCTGGGGAATTGCTGGTGGGCTCCCAGTGGCCGCACCTACGAACAGGATATAACCGAGTTCAAGCAATTAGGCTTTAATACCATCAGGTTGCCCATTGTTCCCCAGACCCTCGATCCCGGCGATCCCCAGGGCCGGGAACCGTACCTTAAAAATGATCCGTATGTACGCATCGAAAACGCCCGGCTGGCGATGGAGACGGTCATCACGTTATTAGACGAGGCCGGATTGTACGTCCTTCCGGAAATTCACTCATGCTCCAACTCTGTCGGCCGGAAAGCCGGCCGGCTGGACACGACACCGCCATACGCGTACGAGTGCTGGGAAGACTTGCCGGAATGGGGGGAAGACGAACCCTCCTGCGACTACGATGTGACGAAGTGGCTGGATGATCTTCGTGAACTGGCCGGTCTTGCGGCTGATCTGGGTGTCACCAACATTATGGGCATCGATATCTTCAATGAACCCTGGGACTACACCTGGGAAGAGTGGAGGTCGTTAATTGACCAGGCATATGGTGCTATCAATGAAGTGAATCCCAACATTCTGATTTTTGCCCAGGGGATCGGTTCTCATGCCCAACTCGGAACTATCGTCTCCCCGAATGGAGATCCGGCTTCGAAACCTAACTGGGGTGAGAACCTGTATGAAGCAGGCTTCAATCCGCCGGCAATGCCAAAGGACCGGCTGGTATTCTCACCTCACACCTTTGGTCCCTCGGTGTACGTGCAGAAGATGTTTATGGATCCGGACCAGCCGCAGTGTGAGGGACTGGAAGGAGATGATGCCGGTGAAAATGAATGCAGAATCGTGATAAACCCCGACTTGCTCGAGTCCGGATGGGAAGAACACTTCGGCTACCTGAAGGATCTGGGATATGCTGTCGTCATCGGGGCCTTTGGCGGAAACCCCGATTGGCCTGAGAATGTCGAAGTGTGTGTAAAGGATCTCTGGAGCTGGCTCCCGGACAAAACAGTCGATTGGCAGTGGCAGAATGCCTTTGCCAATTATCTGATTTCGAAAAAAATGCAAGATGCTATCTACTGGGCGATCAATCCGGAACACAGGGATACGGGCGGTATCTATCATCATGCTTTCGACCCTGTTTCCAATACAGCCGGTTGGGGTATCTGGCAGGGTGTTGATGAAAGAAAACTGAACCTGCTCTATAGTATCTGGAATGGTCATGGGGACCCGCCGCCTCCCACAGCGGCACCGACACCGCCCCCGGTATCCCCCGTTTTAGGTGACGTAAACGGCGACAATTCGATTGATATAATCGATGCTCTCATGACCGCACAACACTACGTGGGACTGGCACCTGCCGGATTTATTGCCCAAAATGCGGACGTTGACTGCGACGGCAGTATCACTATAGTCGATGCACTTCTGATAGCCCAGTACTACGTTGAGTTAATACATTCTTTCAACTGCCAATGATTTATTTCCCTGGTCTTACCGCCCTCAAATTTACCGAGCTGCGATTGTAAAAGGTTCCGTTGGATGAAGTCCACCGATTAAAAAGTGATTTGTTTTATTCCAAATCAGGCAGGATCGTTTTTATTAAACACAAGGAAGCTCCCGCTGTGAAACAGACTCTGTGGTGCAGATATTCCGACACCTGTCCTTCCCTGACGCATAGGGAATAATCCGTTTAAAATCAGTCTCAATCCGTAGTAAAATTTCTTTTTCCCTGATTTATCCATTAAAAGAATTTTCTCACAGAAATATGTATTTCTAAGGAATTCAGGAATCCATGAAGGCAGGAAAATCTGGTGAAAAAAAGGGGTTGATGAGCAAAGCCCTTAAAAAAATTCCGTATGCTTTTTCCATCAGTCCTGAATCCTCTTTGGAGAAGAAAATTATATATAAATATACAAAATATAATTGACATATACAAGGTTCTATATTATTCTATAGTATATAACAGCTTATAATAGGATGTTGTGATGAGTCAGGAAGACCGGGCATTAACAATAAAGGAAGTCGCGAAATTTCTTAATATATCCAACCAGATGGTATATAATCTGATTAAGCACAATGATCTGGAGGCATTTAAGATAGGAAGTGCCGTCCGTATTCTCTCTTCGGATCTGCAATCATACGTGAAAAAACAAAAGAATGAGTTCGCTTGCAG
>JAFGRV010000123.1 GCA_016934975.1 Spirochaetales bacterium
TGTCAGCTGTAGCTGACTACCAATAGTACGTATAAGGTGTATTGTCAGCTGTAGCTGACTACCAATAGTACGTATAAGGTGTATTGTACGTAATTTAAGGTTGTCTTTGAGTGCTTGTATAAAACCTGAGCATCCGGCCATGACCCATACAATTGTCGTTAAGCAAGGGAGGTCTTTAACAGGTCTGCATAGCGGCCGCTCCCGGCCGCAAGTTCCGCGTGATTTCCCGACTCGATAATCTCTCCGTCTTCGATGACAAAAATCATATCGGCCTCCCGGATGGTAGAGAGACGGTGGGCGATCACAAAATTGGTGCAATTTTTTCGGAGGCGGCGTATGGCATTTTGAACAAGCTGCTCTGTGGAAGAATCCAGGTATGCACTCGCTTCATCCAGGATCAGTATCCGGGGGTCCCGGAGCAGGGCCCGGGCCAGGGCCACAAGCTGCTTCTGTCCGGGGGAGAGACTTGAACCACGTTCACCGATTTCCGTATCCAGCCCCCGGTCCAGCCGGTTGAGCATTTCATAAATCCCCATTTCCCGTGTACACTCTTCCACCTCCTGCCGGGTTGCACCGGGTTTCCCATAGCGGATATTGTCGAGGATGGATCCCGAAAAAACCGTAACATCCTGAATTACCATGGCGAGGGTGGACCGGTATGCAGCCAGGGACAGAGTACGCAGGTCCTGCCCGTCAATCAGGATCCGGCCCTTTCTGGGGTCATAAAAACGGCATAAAAGATTGATGATTGTGGTCTTGCCTGCCCCTGTGGATCCGACTAAAGCGACGGTTGATCCTGCCTTTACTCTGAAATTCACATTTCTTAAAACAGGTTCATCTTCATTGTAATGAAAGTCCACATTCTCAAAAACCACGTCCTTGCTGATTTTTATATCTGTGACAGGGGAAGGGATATCGCGGATCTCGGGAACAGTTTCCATAATTTCGGAAATCCGCTCACAAGAAGCCATGGCCCGGCTGAGCTGATTCAGGAGATTGCTCAATTTCTGCATCGGCTGGAAAAACCTGTTAATATAAACGAGGAAAGCGGCGATTGTCCCCAGGGAGATCAGATCTGCTGATAAAAGCAGCCCCCCACCAAGGAGTACCAGCACGGTTCCAAGGATTGATATAACCCCGACTCCCTGCCAGAACGTTGCCACCAGGGGATAAAACGTTTTTGCCTGACCATAATAGTCGTCATTTAAGGATTCAAAACTCTCGATATTCGCCTGTTCCCGGGCAAAGGCACGGATGACTTTGATCCCGGAAATAGACTCGTTTATAAAAGCATTCACGGAAGACAACCGATGCTGCAATCCCCGGGCGACATGAATCATCTTAGACCGTACAAAAAAAACGAGGACCGAAAAAAGAGGTACGGTGATAAAGATCACCAGGCTGAGCCGGGCATCCAGGAGAAACATGGTCACGGTGATGGAGATGAGCATGAGCATTTCCACGAAAAGCGTATCCAGCCCATTGCTTATGATTTCCTCCAGGACCTGCACATCATTGGTAAGGCGGGTAATGATTTTCCCGGTCTTCCGGAGGTCGAAGAAACGAAAGGAGAGCTCCTGTATATGGGTAAAAAGGTCCTGCCGCAGGTCAAAGAGGAGACTGTATCCTATCCGGGTAAGTAATATACCCTGTCCCCTGGTAGAAATGTAAAGCACCCCAAGGATTGCAATCATACTTCCGGCAAGTATCATTAAGCCCGGGATGTCCTTCTGCGGAATGTATGTATCCAGCCCGATTTTTATTAAAACCGGGATCGCAATGATCGCACCCACCTTGAGTAAGGCGAGAACATACATCCGGATGAGATTGATTTTGTGGGGTTTCAGGTATTCGAGGAGCCACTTTACCAGTTTCCAGTCAAAGGGCCTGGATTCATCCGGATTCTTGTGGAAGTCCTGACGTTGCCGGGCAGTACTTGTCTGTTGATGTAAAGCATCCCGGTTGTGTGGATTATCTTTCCGGATATCAGCTTTTTTCATACATACTCACTTGTTTAAGGTTTGTCATTTTCCGGTTCACGCCCTAATACCCATTATTATGTAAATGAGCAAGTTGATGTTCATATGTTTTCCTGTAGAGTTTATTACGTTTCATTAACCCTGGATGGGTATCTATATCCTGGATGGTGCCGCGGTCCAGCACAATAATACGTTCCGCGAGATCAAGGGTGGAGATCCGCTGGGCGATGATAATTGTCGTACGCCCTTTCATCAATTCCTGTAACTGGGCCTGGATTTTCCGCTCGGTGATCGTATCCAGACTTGAGGTACAGTCATCCAGAATGAGGAGCGCCGGGTCCTGGAGTAACGTACGGGCAATAGCCACACGCTGCTTCTGTCCCCCGGAGAGGCCTATCCCGTATTCCCCAACTAAAGTGTCGTAACCAAGGGGCAAACCATTGATGAACTCATCGATATGAGCAAGCCGGGCGACCCTTTGTATTTCCTCCAGACTTGTCCCTGGTTTCCCAAAGGCAATATTTTCCTTGATGCTCGAGGAAAAGAGAAAGGTCTCCTGCTGTACAATGCCGATCCGGGAACGGAGGAACCCCAATTCCCAGTCGGATATATCCCGGTCATCAATCTCGATCCTTCCGGTTCCGGGGAGGTAAAAACGGGGAATCAGGGAGATCAGTGTGCTTTTCCCCGCGCCGGTGAGACCGAACAACGCCACTTTCTCCCCCGGCTGGATGGTAAAATTCAAATCTTTAAGAACAGGCACATGTTCCTGATAGCCGAAACTTACCTGCCTGAAAGCGATTTTACCACGGAGGGGTATTTGCAGGGTATTCCGGTTGATCTGTTGCTGGTCTGCACATTGGAGAATTTCCCATATCCGGTCTCCCGCTCCAAGGGCCAGATTTATTAAGGAAGTATTAAAGGCGAGCATATTGATGGGAAAACCCATGAGACCGAGATAAGCGATAAATGCGAACAAAACCCCCAGGGTGAGCTGACTGGTTATAACAAGATATCCCCCGAAAAGCAGGATGATGAGAGACCCTGCCCCATTAGTCAGAAGGAGAATTGAATTGAGGTCTACCTGAAGAAGCGACATTTTAATTTCCCGTTCCAACATCTTTTTATTTTCCGAATGAAATGTCTCAATTTCCTTATTTTCCATGGCAAATGCCTTTACAATCCGGATACCTGTAATATTTTCCTGTACCCTGGCGGTCATGATTCCCATTTGTTTTTGTTTTTTCGTTACAGCCTTCCTCATCTTTTTGCTAAAAGAGACTACCACAAGATAAAGAAAGGGGATCAGTCCGTAAACCGCCAGGGCCAGACGCCATTCCTGCATCAACATTAAAACAAATATTGTCAGGGTGATGAGGATGATGCGAAGCCTGTGTTCGATCCCGAAGGCGAAAAAATCGCGGATAAGTAATATATCCGTGGTCACCCGGGACATCAAATCCCCTGTCCGGGCCTGGTCATAAAAGGCCAGGTCGAGGTGCTGCAATTTTTCATACAGTCCATTCCGCAAATCCCGAACGACGACTTCTCCCACATGCCAGTAGGACCGGATCATCACATGAGATACGATACCCCGGATAATTCCGGCCAACATCAGAACCCCGCAGATTATCAGAAGTTTTTGAATCATTCCCGGTGTATGCATAAAGGGGAAAATATGATCGGTAATGTATCCGATACAAAGGGGGATCATGTACGCGATGATATCCACACAGAGCATGGTAAACACTGCCAAAACAAGAACTCCAGCATAGGGTTTTATATAGGTATTAAATCGTTTAAAAAAGGAAACCAAATTCTCTCTCCCCCGGATGTCGTTACACATTAATCAACAAAAGTGATGTACAAGATACAGTATACTTATTACAAGATTTTTTTTCCAGTGGATGGATATCATCGATGAGATTTTATTTGTTCCAACGACATCATCTTCTATTATTTCGTATTTGTTCTTTGATTTCCAATTCTTTTCCCTTTTTTACCACCGGCAGAACTATCCATCATTTTTTGTGGGATCACATTGGGTATTATTTCCTTAATCGCTGTCATTTTTCTTCGTAGCGATGAACTATGTAAGCTGTAAGCCTTTTTTCTTATTTAAGGATGAAAATCAGTTATTACAGGAAATCGAACGTATTCATATACATGGAAAAGAGTCACATAAATAAATTCTTGAAAATCAGTAAAAATAACCGGTTTTTATGGATTGTTTTTTTGATATAGCGGTATATTAAAAGTAGTATAATTGAGTATACAATATCATTACTCAATTTTTTACACCATAGCCACCCATATTATTTACTTGAGGAGACGTGAATGAGAAGGAGAATGAAATCAAACATAGAAGCGATTGTTGTAAAAAACATTACGATAATCCTTTTTAGTTTGTTAATGATTCTATTTATTATAGGCTGTGCTTCATCACCGAAGAAGGAGACTTCTACTACAGCAGAAGAAGAAAAAAAGAAGGAAAAACCGGATTTGTCCTCTCTTTTCTCAAAAGATGTAATTAACTCGTTTTTAAATATTTATAAGAAAAAAAAAGAGGATGATAAAATTCCTGCTTTTTTTATTGATCCCGGGTATCACTTGGGAGGAATTAATGATGTTCTGTATTGTGAACGGACCCGGGAGATTATTACCAGTGGAAGAGATAACACCCTCCGATTTTGGGATGTTGAAAGTGGCCGGGAAAGAAAAAAATTCCTCCTGAACAATAACGTGGAAAACGACCAGGGGGATTATTTTCTTGCTCTTTCTCAAGATCAGAAATATATTGCTGTATGCAGTAATTCCGGTTCTAAGGAAAAAGGATTTATCAGAATTTTGGATAGTAAAACCGGGGCAGCGGTTTGTAAATCCATAAACCTTGAACTTGATATTATTTCCCTTGCATTTTCCACTGACAACACCCTTTTGATAGCAAACGCCAAAGATAATACCATTAAATATTTGAAATACTCTGAAAAATACCATATCGTAAGGACCTTGCAACTCGATGTAGCATCCCTTTCTGCTGTTGCTTTTATAAACAAAGAGAATGATATCTATGTTGTTGCTGCCGGGAAAGAGAATGGTATTAAAATTTTTTCCCTTGCGAATAAAGAGATGATTCAAGCGGTAAATCTTGACAGCCCTGTCCAGGCCCTGGCAGTTCACCGGGATTATATTGCGGCAGGCCTGGAAAACCAGACAATTGTCGTATTAGATCACAACCTCACACGGGTCGCAGTGATTGTACAAAATTATTTTCCGGAAATTTTCACCTTTACACCGGACAACAAATACTTGCTTACTGTATCGCCCATGGATAAACAGGTACTCCTTTTTGATACTGAAAAAAATTTTACTCCGGAGATCATAGAAACAGATTTCATTAATGGACATGTGAAAGGGACATTTATTAATAACACCACGATGATTTTAACAGGGAAAACCGCTCACCATCTTTATAGTTTGGATATCACTACAGGCAATATTACACAAAGGGGGACAAACCATGATTGGGGTTTTGATCATGCAATTATCATGGATCAGGCACTTGTCCTCACAGGTACTGCTGATATACCTTCTATGGAATTATCTCTTGAGGATTGTGCTTACAAACCAAGTGACAGGGAATTTGATGCCCGGCGATTGTCCCTTACTGCCGGAGATTATTCAATCATCCAGGAAATGGCAGATAAAAAAACGGGAAACAGCGGAAGTATTGAGGTGAAAAATAAAGAGACTTCATCTTCTTTGAGTATTGAATGGGACAATGCAGGATTTTTCGGATTTATGGGGGAGGAGTATATCCTTATTGAATATCCCGTGGGCATAGTCAAGGTATATAATACAAGTCTCACATATCTCTGCACTTTAAATGGAATTTCCACTCCTCTACAGGACCTCACCTTTTCTTCTAATTATATCGCTCTCCTGGATAAAAACAATCTTATCACCTTGTGGCGGATTCAGGATATTTCCGGTGCAAAGGGGGAAATTTCCCCTCATCTTACCTTTTTCACGGATAAAGACCAAAAGTGGGTACTCTATGCCCGGAATGGTTTCTATACGTGTGGAAATAAAGGAGACCGTTGGTTGTGGCTTTCCAAAGAGGAAGCAGAGAATGAAAACACCCGATTGTACTCTGCCGCACTTTTTTCATCGTTATATCATAGAGACGACTTTCTCTTATCCCTTGCCTCGGGAATGAGTTATAGCGAAGCGGAAGCTCTGGCGGAAATGTCTATGCCCCTTAAGCAGGTATCCGGGATTTTTCCGAATGAGGCATATTACTTATCGAACACAATGAACACATGGACAGAAATGGATTTGACTAAAACTAAAAAAATTACTGATACAACAACATATATTCATGATGATATGAAAACCTTTGCCCTGATTGGGGAAGAACCCACGGAAAATTCCTTTTTATTTACCGGACTGGAAGATTATATGGAGCGTATTGTTATAACTAATTATAAAAAGGTCTTAAATCCTTGTACAATAGTAGAAAAGAAAGCCTATGATATCGATGGCAAATCCGGAATGTATGCTGCCTTTAAAGGCAAAGCCATTGGAATCGAATTCATGTATTATGTCTGGCTTTATCATCAGAATAATCATATCTATAAGCTTATCGGCTGGAGAATGGATCAAAAGGAAGAATACAGAGGTATACCGGTTGAAATGGAAGAATTTCTTAAAAGTTTCTATACTTTTACCCCTGGAATCCTGGAACGTGATATTAATAAATCTATTTTGACATATACCGGACCAGGGTATGAGGTTGATTACGGAGCAGCGGGCTTTGAACCATGGACAGATATACAGGATTATTATTATTTGGCTGAAACCGGGGCATACGGCGGATCCGGGACCGCCTTTTATATTACTCCCGTCTATCTCGGTACTACCAATCTATCCACAGAATCCCTGACATGGGCGTATTTAAGTGCCATGGGTATTGAATATTCAAATGCAGATTTAAAGGAATTCCAGCGAATAAAAATCGACGGTTTTTCAGGAGTGGAATTTTGTTACACCGGTGATATTAACTATTATATTCGAATTTTGAAATCGGATTATTATGCTTATTTTATCCAGACCATGGTAAAAGATAAGAATAACATAGACCAGGATATGTTTGAAAACCTGTATAGTTCGATTTCTTTTACACCGGGATATGGAAAAGAAAAGGAAGAACAGTTACTATCCGCTGATATAAAATCATCAGTTAAAATTAATAGCGCAGATATAATGAATAAAAATGGTCTTTATTATTATAATAACAATCAATTTGCTAAAGCACGGACCTGTTTTCAGGCAGCCTTTGAATCAGATTCGACATGTCCGACTTATCTCGAAAATTATCTTTATGTATGTTCTTATCTGAATAAATATGATGAGGGTCTGAATTTTATTGAAACATATATAAGTAACTTTCCTGATAATTTTACTTTAATTTCATACCTTGCTTTTTTTCAAAAACAAACAGGATTAGGAGATAAGGCTGTAGCCACCTATGCTTCTCTTTTTTCCCAAGGATACAGAGATGATTATGACTTTGTGGATTATGTGACACTTTTATGGGAAAGAGGAGAACAGGAGAAAGCCTTGAGTGAAATCGAGATATATCAGGGAGAAACAGTGTCAAGCTATGTTGCCAGAAAAGAGGCGGATTTTTATGCTCAGATTGGTGAGTATGATAAAGGGATTGCACTTCTTACGGATATCTATACCACTACGGTTTTTGATGAAGCCCTTGTGCTTGATTTGTGCAGCATTTTAAAAAATGGAGGAAGATATCAGGAGGCGATTGAAATCTGCGAAGAAGTGATCCATGACGGCCATGTATCTGCGAATTTATATTTTGTCATGGGGAAGAACCAATTGGGATTGAATTGGTATAAGGAAGCAAAGCTTTCATTCGAAAAGGCCCATGAGCTGAACCCCGGAGATACGACGATTCAGGAATATCTCGATTATGTTTCCGGACTGTTAGGTGAAAAGGATAATACATCCGTAAAAATAGAAATAACAGCCGTTCCGGTACCAGAGGAATATTTTCAGATCATAGATCCTTCTGTAACGGATAATTTTAAGGATAATGACTCATATTATCAACACCGCATCACAGCGATTTCTTATGAAAAAGCAAAGGAAATGAGGATTACGATGTATTATAAAATCACTGTCCTTTCATATGCAGGTATATCGTATTATAGTAATTTTACAATTCCCTTTGATCCGGGGACAGAAGCGCTCTTTGTAAATGATATGAAGGTGTTTGATGAGAAGGGGGAACTTGTCGCCACAGGAGATGTAGCTAATTATTATGTCATGGATGATACATCATCCGGTTTGGCTACGAATAACAAAGTGCTAAATGTACCTATATCAGGATTACAACCCGGTTATACTTTTTCGATCGTTACGACTAAAAAATTATTTATCTATGATTCGGGACCTGTCTATTATAATGATTATCTTGCAAGATATTCCCCGATTATTAACAATTATTTTATTGTGACCGGGGATGTTGATGATATTGTCTACAAAACCAGGAATATGGCAAAACCCGGGAAGAAAGATGGCAGTTTAATCTGGCATGTACCGGAAATATTTGTAATGGCCAATGAACCATACACGGAAGCGTCATACAATTATATTCCCACTATATATTTGGGCGGTGCACAAAAAACCTGGAAAGAAGAAGCCCTTCTGTACATTGATGAGATTAAGGAAAAACTTACCCCGTCGGCGGAAGTCATTTCCCTGTCCAGGAAACTCACCGATGAAATTCCTCACATTGAGGAGAAAGTCCGTACTTTACTCAAGTATGTACAGGAAAACTATACCTATCAAGGGATCGGATTTGGAATTCGAGGCAGGATACCGAATAGTGGAGAGACAATTATTCATAATAAATACGGTGATTGTAAGGATCAAGCTCTTTTACTTTACCTCCTTTTAAAGGCCGTGAATATTCCATCGAATCTTGCACTGTGCAACAGCGGTATGATGATCGAACAGCAAGTTCCGGATCTCGATCAATTCAATCATATGATTGTCTATATTCCTGATTATGGGAATGGCCTATTTTGTGACCCCACAGATAAATATTATGATATTACCAGACTCTCTCCGGATGTTTTGCGTGGTATGTTCTGTCTTATCCTGGACCCTGAAAATCCCCGAATGGCAACTATACCTGAAGATTCCGGGGTGTCCAGTACTTTTGAATCCCGGCGCATTATTATAATCGAAAATTCCGGGACTATCCAGGTTCAGGAGGTACTTCGTTTTAAAAAATACGCTGCCGCTTACATGCGTTTAAATTTATCCCAGGAAGATGTTGCTCAGCGGCAAATATCGATACAGGGTTTAATGTCCGGTTCTATACCCGGTATTAAACTCAATTCCCTGGAAATACAACATCTACAAGATACATCAGCGGATCTGGTGCTCACCATGGAGTACACAGCGAAAAGCGTGTTCAAGAAGATCGAAGGCCGGTTTATTGGAGAGCTTCCTGCTGTCTGGGAACGATTTTATATTTACTTACAACATATCCGGGAACGAAAATCCCCAATTCATGTGTATTTTCCTTTTGAATTTAAAAGTGAGATTCACCTGGTCGTACCCGGAGATTATAAATTTTTAAAGGAAAGGGGGCCGGAAGAGGACACAAATTTATTTACTGCATGGTCTGTGAACCGGGATTATAAGGGAAATGAATTAATCGTTAATTTTGATTTTGGGCTGAAGGGCGGTTCATATGAAAGAGATAGTTATGAATCCTTTGAACATGCATTAAACAGTGCAGTGGAAGAACTGGAACAGGCAATCGTCCTGGTCCAATAATTCATTTTCATAATCTGTTTCGTGTGACAGTGCTATATACGTTATAGGAATTCTCAATCACAAGCTGTTGAAGGACAAATTGTCCGGATAATGCCACTTTGAATTCTTCAAAGCTGGTATTCCGGTGCATTTTCGTAAAAGTACTTTTATAATTGCCGGCAATTTATTTTTATCATACAAAATGATTTTCAGCAGACATATCATAAAAAGGGCTGTCTGATTTACTTTTCAGACAGCCCCTTAAAAACCTCTCTCATAAAAAGTGATTACGAGGTCGGTCCGAGCTCCGGCGCAATTTTAGCCGTAACTTGTCCCAGAATCTCTGCAGTCTCCACCCGCAACAGTTTCATCACAATTGTGTATCCGGTCTCGTCTGTTGTCAGAGTTGAAGAAAACATTACATCGGCTTCCGAATAAGCGCCAACTTCGACTGCATAATTGTCGTCTAACAGATCGGACATCTGCAATTCCAGCTCGGCAAGAATCGTCTGAAGATCCTGATCTTCCACCATACTTAAAGTGGTATTTTCCGCGAGGGAAGCATTCATCAGATCGCTGAAATATTCACCCTCCGGCGTGAGTTCTCCGTCGATAGTGAGAATCGGAAGATTATCGGCTACCGTTCCTTCTTCAATGCCGATACCGGAGTAATCAAGGAGTTGTCCGGTCGCCATATCAAAGAGCTTGGTGAGGGTTTCTTCCGCCGTTTCATCATCAACCTTAATCGCTTCAAAATAATCCTCACCAGCTACCGGAGGTTCGTCAGTAAGATAACTTAACTCCTCTTCGGCGAAATGGAGGACGATGGATTCCAGTTTATCGGTTTCAAAATCATCCCCGGTATGGTGGCTGACACTTCCGGGGACTCCGCCTTCGCTTGGCCCTGTTTCTCCATAGGTAAGGAAAATATACTTGGCGGAAGTGTATTGGGATAGCTGACGAAGAGCATATTCTCCGGGTACATCCAGGCCGCCGCATCCGATACTAAAAAACTTGATACCTGCTTTGTGAGCATCCCGGGCAGCGTCCACATACTTGTAGGTTTCGTCTACATACAACTTGGGAGCTGCATCAGTGATGATCCAGCCTAACCGGATCCCATCTGTATTCCAAACCATCTCATTCATCGTATCTTCCAGGGCTTGTTCCAGGTCCTCGGGCTTATCGCCGCCGCCGGAGGCAGTGACCTGGTTTAATGCCGTCTGAAAGTCATCGAGGTTTTCGGTCAGAGGAACGACTTTTGTCAGATAAGAACTCTGGGCGTCACCACGGTCTCTGAACTGAACCATTCCGTACCGTACCAATGGGCTGGTTGAAAGAGTACTCAGTGTCTGGTTGATGATTCCGATGGTGTTTTTTAACTGGGTGATTTCTTCCCCCATACTTCCCGTGGTATCCAGGATAAAAACCATATCCAGGGGAACGTTGCTGTAATACGGACGGGTGAGATCAAAGACGACATCGATATTCCGTACGCCCCGGCGATCTACCATAATTTCCTTAGTATAATCCTGAAAGGTAATGGTCACATTATAATTTTCATCTGTCCCGTATTCCGCGGGAAAAAACATATAAGATCCGTCCGCATATGAGATTCCTTCGCATACAAGCTCTTCAAGGTCATTATACACCTCAACTTTGGCATTGTGGAGGGATTGGCCATCCTGATCCTGAATGTGAAAAATAATTCGTTCATATATCATCATTTCATAATGATTGACATAGCTGAATTCATCTAAAAAAGCAAGAAAACTGTTGAACTCTTTATTGTCATCCGCGTAACCAGCTTCCAGACCGGTTTCGGTGGTGGGAGGCGGAGTGAGGGGCGAAGACGTCACACCCGGAACAGGGGTCGTTACCGGCGGGTTCGTTACTCCCGGGGGCAAAGTCACTGTGGGAGGGCCTGTTACTCCCGGAAGAGAGGTCCCTGCAGCAGTCGGCGCAGAAGTACCTGCAGCAGTCGGAGCCGGAGTAGAGACCGCGGGGGTCGGAACATCTGTCGGCGGCGGACTGTCGGCATCGGCAGGAAAAGAAGATAGAATCCCGACATAATATTGGGCGATCAGAAGTCCATCGATGATATCTACCGAACCATCGGCATTGACATCTGCCATCGATGCATCAAAATTGGAGACCGGAAGGCCTACAAAATATTGAGCGGTCAGCAGGGCATCAACTATGTTGATATTTCCATCATTATTGACATCACCTGTTGCCGCGAATACGAGTGCTCCCAGGGTCAGCAAAAATAAAACCAGTAAAACTTTTTTCATAATATTTCTCCTTTTATTATTTTTTCTACAGATAAAAATCCGCTTTACGAGCAGCATCATAAATAAAAGTATAATAAATTGCAAAAATATGTCGTCCACGTGGGTAGTTATGGACGTTTTTTCGCTTTTTTTTCTTTTTATCTATAAACCAGCTCTGTTATGAATGGTGGAAATTGGGAAATAATCCCCCGTAGTTAA
>JAFGRV010000008.1 GCA_016934975.1 Spirochaetales bacterium
CATAATATAATGAAAATATTAAAATATAGTTTAATCTGGCGAGTTAAAAAAAATATAAAAATATTCCATTTTAACTGGTTACTCTCACTTTTAAATAAAAAAACTCTTAATAATTATTATTTATCATTTATTTTATTTCTTTGGCTGATAGTATTAAAATGCTTGGGATGTAAAATAATATGGACAGTTCATAATAGATTACCACACGATTGTAGAAATAAAAACCTGGTTATTTTATTCAGAAAATTTTTAATTATCATATCTAATAGAATAATTATTCACTCCCACAGTACAAGGCAATTTATTTCAACGATCATACATAATAAAAGTATTGATAAAAAAATAATATACATCCCTCATGGAAATTATATCAATATTTACAAAAATTCAGGAAACAATAAACGAAAACAACTAAAGATAGAGGAAAATACATTCGTTTTTTTACATATAGGTCTTATTAAACCATATAAAAATATTGATTTACTAATGAATGCATTCTCCTCACTTGCACTCCCCAATTCGAAATTATTAATCGCTGGTCATGCAGTATCACCTTCCTATCAAAAATATCTGGAGAATATAGCAGCTAAATTAGACAATATCATTTACATACCTAAATTTATTCCGGACGATGAACTTGGTGAGTTTATCAATTCAGGAGATGTAATTTTACTTCCTTATGCTAAAGAGAGTTTTATTAATTCGGGCAATTTATATCTTTCATTATCTTTTGCAAAACCGGTTATTATTCCTGATATTGGTATTGCCCAGGATTTTTATATACATGATTTTATTTTTAAGTATACATATTTAGATAATAATGATCATTTTACGAATTTAAAAACAATGATTAATTCTGTTTATATAAAATACTCCCAGAATAAAAACGAATTACATCTTCTAGGTCAAAAGGGTTACGAATATATAAAAAAATATAATGACTGGAATCACGTTGGAAAAAAATTATATGAAGTATATAAGTCTACACTTTCCCGCTGATTTATTATCGACAGGTACATCCCTTTGTCTTCACAATAAACCATGGATTTAACAAGTTTTCTTTATTATAAGCAAGCTTTTCCTCTGAATCATGGAGTACAACTCTTCCCCCGGAAGCCTCGACAATCGCTTGTCCCGCGGCCGTGTCCCACTCCATTGTCGGTGCAAATCTCGGATAAATATGAGCCTTTCCTTCTGCGATCAAACACATTTTTAACGAACTCCCGGCTGATATAAGCTCAATATTCGAATAGCTCTCTTTCAGAGAATTTACATATTCTTCCGTTTCCCCGGAAAAATGTGAACGGCTTGCGATAATTGTCAGTGTTGTATTATTCCCTTTTTTATTTTTAATTGGTAATTTTTGAGCATATTCTATTATAGTTTCAATTGGTATTTCTTTTACACCGGAAATTGAACTAAAACGGTTAGATGCTTCTGTTATTACATAAGCACCTTTTCCTTTACATCCAAAATAGAGTTTATCTAATACAGGAGAATAAATCACTCCTAAAACAGGCTTCGTCTTTTGAATAAGGGCAATATTTACCGTGAATTCTCCATTTCGATTCACGAACTCTTTCGTTCCGTCGAGAGGATCAACAATCCATAACATTTCCCAGTTTTTTCGCTCCTCAAAGGGGATACATCTTCCTTCTTCACTTAAAACCGGAAAAACATCATCACCTGTGGTGAGATATTCTTTAATAATTGTGTGGGCCTGCTTATCTGCCAGAGTAAGGGGAGAAGAATCAGCTTTATATTCAACGGAAAAATCAGACTCGTATACCTTGATTATTGCTTTTCCTGCTTCCAAAGCTGCTATAATTGTAGCACTTATATATGTATCAAAATCCATCCTCTATTTTCCTGCAATATAGCCTTCATGTTCAAGAAAAAGAATAATCTCCTGGACTGCTTCCTCCGGTAATAAATCCGCCGTGTCGAGAACAACCTCGGCATTTTCAGGGATTTCATATGGATCGGAAATTCCCGTAAACTCTTTTATGATACCTGCCCGCGCTTTTGCATACAATCCTTTTCTATCCCTTTTTTCACAGACTTCAAGGGAAGTTGAAATATGTACGAGCATAAATCCTCCCAGCGAAGAAATAAGCTCCCGAACTTCCTGACGAATACTCTCATACGGCGCAATCGGAGCACAAATCGCGATACCCCCATTTTTTGTTATCTCTGATGCAACAAATCCGATCCTTCTGATATTAATATCACGATGTTCTTTTGAAAAGCCCAATTCGGAAGATAAATTTTTCCTTACCAGATCGCCATCGAGAAGGGTTATCGGTCTTCCCCCGATTTCCAGTAATCTCACCAGAAGCGCTCTTGCAACAGTCGATTTCCCCGAACCCGAGAGTCCGGTGAAAAAAACAGTAAAACCCTGTTTATATCGAGGCGGATGAGTTTTCCGTAATTCCTCTGAAACTTCCGGAAAGGTGAACCAGGTTGGAATATCAGATCCTTCTGATAGTCTTCTTCTTAGATCTGTTCCGGAGATTGATAAAGTTTTCTTACCCTCAGGTACTTCATCAATCGGAAAATATTTATCCATATCTTCTACATAAACCATGAGTTTAAAAGGTACCATTGCCACACCAAGTTCATCCTGATGCTTTTTTAACAGATCTTGAGCCTCATAAGGTCCGTAAAAAGGTTTTCCTGTTGCATCATTTCCCGGTCCGGCATGATCTCTTCCGACTATTAGATGTGTACAGCCATAATTTTTCCTTATAATTGCGTGCCAGATCGCTTCTCTCGGCCCTCCCATCCTCATGGCCAGGGGAAGAAGAGAAAGTTGTGCAGTGTCCTTTGGATAATGACCTAAGAGAGCCTGATAACACCGGACCCTGGTATAATGATCAATATCACCCGGTTTTGTCAGTCCGACGACAGGATGAATGAGTAAGTTTGCCCCGAGATCACTTGCCGCACGATATGTTAATTCAAAATGAGCACGATGCATTGGATTCCGTGTTTGAAATGCAACTACATTTCGCCAACCCATTTTGATAAAATCCCCCCGGAGTTCGGCCGGAGTAGAGCGTAAACTTCGAAAATCGAAATGTTCCGGCAATTGAACTCCCTGTATTTTTCCACCAATATAAAACTGATTAGTATTATTTATAAGATATGCAACTCCCGGATGTGTTATATCATTTGTCCCAAAAACTGAAAAAGCCTCTGCATTTCTATCAGGTTCCCAAATATCCTCAACTTCTAAAACTGCGAGCATCACTCCCTCGGGATCACGTAATGCAAGCTTTTGTCCGGCAGACAGCTTTTTTGCCGTTTCTTCAGTTACATCTAAAATAATCGGGATAGGCCACAATGTTCCATCTGTAAGCCGTATGGTACGACAAACCGAATCATATTCTTTTTTTACTAAAAATCCAGTTAAGGGAGAAAATCCGCCATTCATAAGAAGTTCCAGGTCGCAAATCTGCCGGGATTGTAAATCCCAGGATACCCACTCTTTCGATTCTTTTTTTAAAGCCTCGCTTTGATCATTATCTACAATAAGATTAATAAGCTTATTCCCATGTGGTGGTATAATGTGACCTGTCATAAAGTTACTCCTTTAAAATATGATGTAGAGACGGAAACATTTCATGTATACTCAAAATAAGAGGTTCTTTTTTTCCTATCCTTATTTTTTAACACCTATCTCTCAATTATTATTTTAGTAATTTAAAATATCAGTATTATAATTGAATAGCAAGAGTTGAATTATATTAATTATGTGAACTCTTGGTTTTATAGATAGTGTAATGGTAATTATTTTGGTCGAAAAGAAAGATACACTCTCATGGATTTACTCTGGACAAAGTAAATTATTATTGATATACCTAATTATACTCGCAAAACATTTTAATGCAGATTTGTGAGTTTCAGTCCTTTTAATTACTTTTTTTACAAATAACAGAGTAAGGGGAAATAACGAGAACTCTCCTTTTGTTAAGATTGTTACTTGTTAAAATCAGGGATTCCTGCAAGTAACACTATTATTTTTATTATCCGGATTATTACCATGTATAAAACAATTGTATTTGCAAATCAAAAAGGCGGTGTAGGAAAAACAACCTCGGCAGTTAATGTGGGTGCCTATATCGCAGAGCGAGGAAAAAAAGTATTACTCATCGATTTTGACCCACAGGGTAATCTTTCGAGTAATCTCGGTGCAGACACAGAACAAGCAGGAATTTATGAACTCATCACAGGAAAAATATCAGCCCCAGAGGTAATCCAGGAGACCCCTGTAGAAAATCTACAAGTTATTTCATCAAATATACATCTTACCGGTGCTACTGTTGAACTTGTGGCAGAACAGAATAGGGAATTCTTTTTAAAAAACGCACTCGCTGAAATTGGCGAATCATATGATTATATCTTAATAGATTGCCCCCCATCCTTGGGCCTTCTTACTCTTAATGGACTTGTTGCTGCTCAGTTTGTACTCATCCCTCTTCAATGCGAATATTTCGCTTTGGAAGGATTAAGCCTCCTTCTTAAAACTATCCAGAAAGTACAGATAGATCTGAATCCTACGTTAAAAATCGGTGGTATTCTCTTTACCATGTACGATAAAAGAACAAATCTTGCACAGGAAGTAGTTCAGGAAGTCACCTCATATTTTAAGGATAAAGTATTTAGAACGATAATCCCACGAAATGTAAAAATAAGTGAGGCCCCTTCTCATTCAAAACCTATTAATATTTATGATCCTCATTGTATAGGAGCAATAAGCTATAAAAAGCTGGCCGATGAGGTAATTGCGAATGTCTAAAAAAGCGCTCGGTAAAGGAATTAATGCTCTTTTTAAAGATATAGATGAAAAGATTAATATGCAATCCGTCATTCAGATTCCGGTTGATTCAATAAAACCGAATCCATATCAACCTCGTAAAAAATTTATTGATGATAATCTTCAGGAACTTGCAGACTCAATAAAACTCAAAGGTATTATTCAACCGATTATTGCAGAACAAGATAAAGATGATACATATATACTTATTTCCGGGGAACGAAGGGTGAGAGCTGCAAAACTCGCCGGTCTTTCTACCGTGCCTGCTATTTTAGGAAACTTTTCCGTTATTGAAAAATTGGAGAACGCCCTTATTGAAAATATTCAACGGGAAAATCTTTCACCCCTGGAAGAAGCAGAAGGCTATAAACTGCTCATGGATACTTTTAATTTAAATCAGGAAGAAATCTCAAAAAAAATGGGGAAAAACCGTTCAACCATTGCAAACACAATTCGACTCCTTAAGCTTCCTAAAAAAATGAAAAATGACCTTGCCGCGGGAATAATCACTGCCGGTCATGCACGGGCAATACTATCACTTATAAACCCATCAGATCAGGATTTACTGTATAAAGCAATTTGTGAAAAAAATCTATCTGTCCGGGGTGCGGAAAAATACGCGGGAGAATTGAATAAGGGAAATAAAACCCTCTCAAAAAAACTTGATAAAAAAATAACTCAAAAAAATAAAGTTACCGAGCTCCGGAGTATGGAAGATCAATTTATCGAGGTTTTTGGGACAAAAGTAGAATTAAAGGGCTCTCTGCAAAAAGGAAAAATAGAAATCCACTATTATTCAATGGATGATCTGGATAGAATTTTATCAATTATTTCAAAACGTAAAACATAAATCTATAAATAACCGCCCTCCCGATGATTCATAGATAGGAAACCTTTTTTTTAATTCCGAATATGTTGACAAATGTATCTTGAACTGTATATAGTTTTGAAGTATATTGTTACCACATAAACAAAAAGGAGAGGTGTCCGAGCGGCCGAAGGAGGCGGTCTTGAAAACCGTTGTGGGGTAACTCACCGGGGGTTCGAATCCCTCCCTCTCCGATAATATGTAGTATCATCAATGTGTGATAATACGTATAATAAAAGATAATAATATATGGAGAGGTGCGAGAGTGGCCGAATCGGGCTCCCTGCTAAGGAGTTGTACTCGTAAGGGTACCGTGGGTTCGAATCCCACCCTCTC
>JAFGRV010000124.1 GCA_016934975.1 Spirochaetales bacterium
AAAGTGGATCCGGAAATAAATATCAATCCGTCACAATTAAAAGATTATATAAAGGAACTTTCGGAGGACATTACCGAAGCCATTCTCGAGACACCCTTCCCTTCGGAGAACAACAGACAATTCAAAGATTTAATTTCATTTAGCGAAATTGATAAAAAATACGCAGAGGAGATCAGAGATAAATTCCTTTTGCCTGTACCAACCCCGATTCATGATAAAAAGTATAACACCTGTCATTTCCTGACAGGTACCATCATGGCGTTCGATAAACTGGTAAATGAATCCGGAGAGATTAAAACAATACAACAGGTAACAGACCAGGATAAAAGTAAAGAAATTTATAAAGAGATAAATACTATGATGCCGGATATGAAAAAGATAGAACAGTCGGAAAAAATCAAATCACTTTTAAGTGATACCGAGAGCCACACCCGCCTTATCGCGGCATTAAAACAGATTATGGAAAAACTGGATACCATACGAACTGCATTTTATCATTCCAGTCCGGATGTAAAAATCGATAGTGATTAAAAAATAAACCTAAATCTCACGGGGAGTCAGGATGTTTGTTTTACCGATTCCCACAACGCAAACAGATTTAACGGGAAAAAAGCGTGCCGGTCTTTTAGCGCGATCATCTGTTTCAGGGCCGATATGTCGTATAACTCAAAGTTATTATCTTTAAAATTGGAAAAGACAAGGATGTTCCCATCGGTACTTAAATCAAGACCTGTGGGCTGGTTCCCCCCCTGGATTGTGGCGATGTGTTCCCTGTTTTTAATATCAAAGACCATTATCTTACCGTCCTTGGGGCTCCGCCAGGTATAATTTTTAAGATTATTCGGACCCCTGCAGGAAACAAACAGCAGCCGCGCATCTTCATCAATCTCGATGGTATTGGGATTGGTATACACATTATAGGTGTGGACTATTGTAAAGGATTCGGCATCAATTTCATAGACCCAGGAATGATACATATTGCTTACAAAAAGGGTCTTATCATCCGGGGTTATCCTGAGATGTCTCATGGCGCCGTACTTTTTATAGATTCTGCCCTTCTCTTCCCAGGTATCCGTTCTGTATTTTAAGATAACTCCCCCTTCGAAAGAACCGATATAAAGGAACTTGCCGTCATGTGAAAAAGCAAGACCCCGGGGGACTTTTATCCCTTTAATTTTTTTAATCACTTTCCCCGAGGAATAGTCAATAATCGATACATCATTGCTGCACCAGTTCGATACGGCCAAAATATCAAGGGCATCGGAATAGGCGATAACTTTCGACCAGGTTCCTTCGGTTGAAATATCCCGTTTAAATACCGGCACCTGATCCCCATTTATCGTATATTCAAAAATCCGCGCCGTATCCATCTGGGAAACAAAATAGGAGTTATATTTTTCGATAAAAAGGCCTTCTACAAAACCATTCCTTCTGAACCATGACCCGACATTAATACTATGGATAATCTCCCTTTTTTCGAGATCAAAAATCTGAAAACCCAGACCCCCGAGAAGGGGAATATAGAGAAACTTGTTATCCGGTGAAAAATCCATTTGCTTGGGAGCGCACCCGCAGGAATAAATCCCAAGCTGATGCATAAAGGGTGGTTTTTCCTGCAGACGAAATAGAAATTTTCCGGACCTGTGTATATCCAGAGGAAAGGAAGTCTCGGTCCCATTCTCTCCCCGCAAGGTGAGGAGATGTTTTTCCCCGGTCATTTCTCCTTCGAAAGGCAGGGAAATGAACAGACCGTTATCAAGGGAATAGTCTGCTTTCTCCCCGGTTGTATCAAGACTTACTTTATATTTTATCTTTTCCATCTCTATTTCGATACGGGCGGGGGTAAAAAAGGAATCATGCGAAAAACCCTGATCCACCTGCACATATCCCCGGTGGGTGCTGCTGACAGTTATGGAGTTCTCTTTCGTTTTCCATACACACGGATTCCTGACATCCCTTCCATTCACCCGGAGAGCGGCATCGGAGGGAATTACCCGGATAACGTATGTATATTCACACGCAATCAGAATAATACTTACACACAGGAATAATAAAATAATGCGAATTCTTTTTATCATAGTACCTACGATAATGAATCTTATCTCTTCTGTCAATGGAATTATTGAAATGGTGAGGATCTGGCCGGTTATTACAACTGTTTCAACCCGGGACGTTAATATAAAAGAAAATAAAAAAAACTTTCATTTTATCCTTGAGTTTCCTCTTTATTTTACATAAAGTAACGATATTATATGGTGATTGCAAAAATCAATACTCGCAACATCCTTTTTTTGCAATCTCCTTTTACAACAAATCAATCGATGTGTGGGAGACTATGATACATAATAATCTTAAAATAATGTTAAGTTTTATTTTCTGCTCGCTTTTTGTACTCGGGATTCAGTGCACCCCTGCGAAAAAGAACATGGCAGAAAATGAACAAAAAAAAGAAGATTCATCAACGACTATAAACGAGACTGTAAATAATACTATGGAAGAAACCGAACCCGCGGGAGAAAATAAAGAAGAGGAAACATTTATTCCCGTTGATCTTAAAAACCGGACCGAGTTCCCCCCCCTGGATAATAAAGAAAAGTATATTGCATGGATGAAAAAAAACAGACCGGATAATGAGGCATTCCTGGGGAAACGGTGGGATAGAAAGGTGAGAATTAAGAATTATCATAAGGAAACACCGGATAATGTTCTCATGGCATATCTTCTGACACCGAGAGAAATTTTCGCCCGGGATTACAATGCCGAGGTGGCGTATGATTCGAACTGGCATATGATAGAAGACGGCCAGACCATTTCCGGTCCCCACCTTGTCTGTAGAATGACCCAGAACCTGGATATCAAGCCGGACCATAAGGTTCTGGAAATCGGGACGGGATCCGGGTATCATTCCGCGTTGATGGCACAGCTCTCAAATCATGTGTATTCAATCGAGATAAAGAAGAATCTTCATAATGTAACGGATGCAATATATAAGTCTCTTTTGGATAAGTACCCGGAGTACAGGAACGTCAAAAGGAAAAACGCCGATGGGTATTATGGGTGGGAAGAATTTGCCCCCTTTGACCGGATTGTTGTTACCTGTGGTATTGATCACATCCCTCCCCAGCTCTTAAAACAACTTGGAGTCAACGGAATCATGGTGATTCCCGTGGGACCGATGGCAGGACAGCAGGTAATCCTGAAAGTAACAAAAACAGAAGATGCCGATGGAAAAATACACCTCGATCGTGAAGACATCTATGGCGGTAAAATAACCGAACATTTTGTTCCATTAACAAAAGAGGATGGTTCCTGGCATTCCAAGGAAAACAAATAAAATACAGGTTAAGAACATATCATCACGATACAATCATACCCGCGTGCAGAGTAATGAAATAGTATAAGCACAACATGGTTCAAAAAAACATGAACTGTCCGGATAATATGGGTACCGGAAAAAAGGAGGAGCAGACAGAATGTTATATACCGCTCTATTCATAATATCTATCACCCTTATCAGTTTCGAATTGGTTGTTATGCGCGTCTTCTCCGTGGCCAACTGGTCCACCTTCGGATCGATGGTCATAAGTATTGCATTGTTAGGATTCGGACTGGCGGGGACGCTTCTTACCTTTTTGCAGAAAAAGGTAAAAAAAGAACCGGAGAAGTGGCTTGTCCGGACCTGCTTCGCTTTAACACCGGCTATTGTTATCTCTTATATTTGTGTTCAATACATTCCCTTTAATCCTGTTTTTATTGCCGTGGAAATAATTCAGTATGTATGGCTCGGGTGTTATTATCTTTTCTATGCCATACCCTTTTTTATCGGGGCTCTTTTTATCGGGATCTGTTTTACCGTCGTTTCAACACATGTCCATAAACTTTACTTCTGGAATATGTTCGGTTCGGGAGTCGGGGGCATTATCCTGCTCTTCATCATGTACCTCCTTCCCGCGGATAAATTAATTTATTTTATTATCACACTCTCCTCGTCAGGCAGTATCTGCATCCTGGCATATGATCCTGTTCATTTAAAAATAACCAAGGATACTTTTAAGAAACTCATTACCGTCAAACACAAAGCATTGGCAGTAACTACCGGAGTTCTTTTTTTATCCTTCATATGTCTTATTTTTTTTGGCAGCCTCCGGCCGTCTCAATTAAAATCGGTGGAACTCGACAAGGTCACTTATTCCGATTTTACCCGAAAACACTATGAATATGGTCCCACCGGAGAAATTGAAGTATATGCGAGTTCCCAATATCACTTTGCCCCGGGATTAAGCGATAATGTTATTTTTTATATAGATGAAATGCCGAAGAATGTTTTCTGGGGATTGTATATAAACGGCGACGGCCCCATAAATATTATGGGAAACCTCTCACCAAAAGACAAACAATACATCGATTTTCTCCCGATGTCCGGGGTATATTCCATACTTGATAATCCGAAAGTTCTGCTTATTCACCTAGGCGGGGGATTCAGCACCCAGGTCGCCCTTCATAACAAGGCGGAAAAAATAACCATCGTGGAACCGAATGAGGTACTTGTCTCTCTCATGAAAGACAAAAAGGTGATCAAAGATTTTAACAACGACCTCTTTAATAACCAAAAGATAACTATCGTGGTAAACGAACCCAGGGCATATACATCGATAACAAAAGAATCATACGATCTGGTGGAAATAGGGTTGATAGATTCAATCGGTCTCTCCCAGAGGGTGGGAAATCCGATTACCGAAGATTACATCTATACGGTCGAAGCGATTGAAGATTATATGAAGTGTTTGTCGGAAAACGGGATGATCGCTTTTACCGTATGGAATCATCTTGCCCCCCCGAGAAATGTACCTAAACTTCTTACCACAATTATAACGGCCTTAAAAAAACAGAATATACCGAACCCTGAAAACCGGATATTCGGTTTTCATCTCATGTATTCCACAGCGACCATTATCGTGAAGAAATCAGACTTCACCCCTTCTGAAATTTCGAAATTAAATAATTTCTGCTATGACATGTCTTTTGATGTGTTCTGGTACCCGGGCATGGAAAAACGGGATGTCGACTTTAAAAAAGTCCTTGCTTCGTATCACTATAAATATAATAGAGCATTACAAAAACAAGGGGGTGAGAATCTTGAACAATCGATAAAACGCGATCTCGGTGATTTTTACCACTCAATATGTGTATGGAGTTTCGCCGGCCGGGAACAGGAATTATATAATTCCTATATTTTTAATATAAAACCCCCCGTAGATAACAGTCCTTATTTCACTTCCTACATGAAACCCGAATCCCTGGGTATATTCCTGGATGATCTTGATGCTGTTTCCGAGGAATGGGGCTATTTTCTTATCATCGGGACCCTCATTCAATCACTTATTTTCGGTTTTCTTATCATTCTCATCCCCCTCATCGGGTGCCGGCAGAATATTTTTAAACAGACCAGGGGAACTATAGGGATTATTATATATTACTCCTGTCTGGGTCTCGGGTACATGCTTATCGAGATTTTTCTGATTCAGCGGCTTGTCTACTTTCTGGCAAATCCAATATTCTCCGTCTCCATTGTGATTACATTCATGCTGATACTATCAGGATTGGGAAGTCTTTTTTGCAAAGGCTTCATAAAATCCGATCCCACAAAAACAATCCTCATTGTGACCATTCTCATAGGGTGTTGTATTCTCTTCTACATTTTCTTCCTCACACCGATCCTCAACAGTTTTCTCGGTCTGCCCTTTATCATTAAATCTGTCATCGCAGTACTACTTATAACCCCCATCGCTTTTCTCATGGGAATGCCCTTTCCCACGGGATTGTCCGAACTCTCTACACATCAAAAGAGTCTTCTTCCCTGGGCATGGGGAATGAATGGGGCCCTCTCGGTCACCGGGTCCGTACTCGCCCATGTCATCACCATTCACTTTTCCTTTACAATTCTGCTTTGTGCTGCATTAGTTCTTTATGTAGTGGCGGGGATTCTTTTCAAGGTAAATAGATTAAAGGAAAAATCCTGATTATCATGAGACAAAAACCCATTTCTTTTTTATTAGTATTTTTTCTCATCCTTACTGTACTCGCATCATCCGGTTGCAAAAAAAAAATCGAAGAAACGGAACATCAGGAGCAATTACCTGTAATTGAAAAAGAGGAAAAAAAGGAGCAGATCTATAATTGGCCCAATTACCGCGGTCCGGATATGGATGGTATTTCCAAAGAAAAATCCCTGCTCCCCGCAAGACTGGACGATGAAGATGTCATAAAATGGGAAAAAAATATCGGCTATGGTTTTGCGGGAATAACGATCTACGGAGAACGGCTCTTTACAATGGGACTTGAAAAAATAAAAGGCAATACTAAAGAAGGAAATGATATTGTATATTGTTTTCATGTTGATACGGGAGAAGAATTATGGCGTTATTCATACATATGTACCATAGGAATGCATCCGGGACCGCGAACCGCCCCCACCATAGATAACAATCATGTCTACACATTAAGCCGGGACGGGGATCTCTACTGCCTGGATTACACTACCGGGAAGGTCATCTGGTACCATGATATTGTTTCCGAATATCATGCCGTCATACCCCAATTCGGATTCAGCGCCGCACCTGTTGTGGATAATGATTTGCTCATTATAAATGCCAGGGCATATGGAATTGCTTTTCAAAAAGACACGGGGGAGGTGGTATGGATGAGTCCCGAAGGAAAATGCGGGTACGCAGTTATCCCGGTTTTCACCTGGAGAACCGGACGCTATGCCGCCGTGTTCAGTGATAACGCCCTTTTTATTATTGATGTCCTTACCGGGAGTAAATTAAGTTCATTTCCCTGGGCTACCTATTCCGGCTGCAATGTCGGGATTCCCATCATTTTTGATAATAAAATCTTCATTTCATCCAGCTATGATTACGGGTGTGCATTACTCGAATTAACAGACGATGCCGTTCTTAAAACCGTGTGGAGAAATAAAGCCGTAAAACATCATATGTCCGCGGGAATCCTTTTTAACGGAACATACTTTGGAAATGACGGGTTTTATAATAAAAGAGCCGGAAGTTTCAAGGCTGTCGATATCATGACCGGCGAAGAAAAATGGAAAGAAGAAGACGGGGTGGGTTCGGTGACAGGGGTTGATGACAAGCTCATTCTTCTTACCGACAGAGGGAAACTCACCATCGCAAAACGATCGGCGGAAAGCTATCAACCTGTCATCTCGAAAGACCTGGGAAGAGGCACCTGGTTTACACCCCCCACCTTTTGCAGGGGGTGCCTTTATATAAGAAACAGGAACGGCAGATTTATCTGTCTTGACCTGAATAAAAAACAAAATGAGAAAACCCGGGAGATGGATAGAGACGAAGCTCCATCGAGTGGGAGCTAAAACATTTCCCGCATATATTCCCGTCTTCCTGTCAATACGATAAAGAACAATCCATTTATTTCTACATTATTTTATTCTTTTATAATAGGAAAAACTATGTCCCTCAAAAGTAGCCCATTTCTTAATATATTGATTTTTAAAATCAGCCTGTTTCGAAATGACATGGTCACCGGGAAAAATAAAATTCGTGTTCCCGGAGAATCCGAACACAAAGTAATCGGGTTTTCTTGCGAGAACATAGATCCCGTCGTTTTTCTCATGTCCCACAAAACCCTTGCCGAAATTTTTCATTTCCCGGTGGGCGATATGATTATCCGTAAGACCGAGCATATCAATAAAATGCTGTTTTTTAGCAAAATAGGGAATCGAACCTGCCGTGTTGACCGCGATGGTTTTTCCGGGTTCTGCGAATTCTTCAAAAAATAACCCGATTTTCGCGCCATCCCTCGCTACTTTATCTCCCTTATAGTGTTTTCGTACTTTTCCCGAATACAGCACTTTTCCCTGCCAGGTTATTTCAAAGCTTTCCCTGGCGAGAAAAAACATGCATGACCCGAAAAAAACAATGGTAAGAAGCAGTACCAGCCAGACAGGTTTATTCTGTATAAGGGAACCGGAGACAAGGTAGCTGAAAAAAAGCTGGAGGAGGAGAAAAACAAAGGGAGTAATGGGGAGGATAAGTCTGTAAGCAGGTAAGGGATCACCCCCGGTATAGATACCATAAAGCAGATAAAAAACAGTAAGTGAGAAAAAGAGCATTATTTCGGTACGTTTATCCGGTACATACACGGAAAAAATAATGATGGGGAGAAAAAGCGCATAGGTTGTTATAAAGCCCGACAAATATTTCCATCCCCGTTCCAGCTGAACAACCTGGAAACCGACTTTATTATAAAAGGTATTCGGAAGGGGATACCCGTAGTAAAACAGTCTGAAGGCCATATGGCCGCCAATAAGGATGAGGGCGATACCGGAAAAAATGAAGAGATTTTTCGTACGCTGCTTTTCCTTGAAACAAAGGTAAATAAAGGTAAATCCGACAAAAAGCATCCCCTCGGGCCTTGTCAGGGCGGCGAGTGAGATGAGCAAAGAACCTGCTATTATATTATTCTTCCCCATAAGATAATAATATCCCGCTACAAGCAGACACATGAGGAGTGGGTTCGCAAGGCCTCCGAAACTCCATAGAGCAAAACTATTACTCGAGGCCAGAAGCGCGGGAGCGATGAGGGAGAGTATCTTTAGATTACCTTCTATAAAAAAGCTATGGGAGAGTTTATATAGATAGATGATTGCACAAACGGAAAAGAAGATCCCCAATATAACCGCGATATCCGGGGTATAAAAGCCAATTTTATAAAAGAAAGCCAATAGCACTACCCAGAGAAAATTCGTATACCCCTCTACTTTTTCATTATCATTAAAAACAAGCCCTTTCCCGTCGGCGAAATTCTCCGCGTACCGGAAGGAAATATAAGCATCATCCACAATCCACCCTTCACTATCTTTGTAGACATAATAGACATGAAGGAGAAAGAGGATGATGATTAATCCGAGGAGGAGGATATTAAGAGTGATCCGGGGTGGAGTCTTTGCCGATTTAAACATTATGTTGATAGTAGGGGGAAAAGCGGAATTTGTCAATCTTGTGAGGAATATTGACACGATTTAAATCTCTCTTTATCATTCATCAACAAATGAAGTATCTTTTAATCATTCTGGTTCTATTTCTTCCTCTTTTTCCCGTTTTTAGCCAAACCGATGAACCGATACTCCTTAATCCCGATTTCTTTGTGAATAATCATAGAGCGGCAACCGGTTCTCTTGAACATTTATTTAGTAAAATGGACAAATATGTATTCTATGTCAATTTCTGGTTTACACATCCGATAGATCCGAATCCCTATATAATAAGAATTGATGATGATATCATAGATGATTTCCCGGAGGACAGTACTCTGGATATTATTGACGGAACATTAATGATCAAACTGCCTTTTTTTGATGAGTGGACACCCGGACTATTGCTTGATGTGAAACAGGAGCACCTCTCTATTCCCGGAGGAGGAGAGTTCAATTGTTTTAATGGTTATTGGGGATTGCTTCTCGAATATAATAATCTTTTCAGGTTAAGTATCGGCAACCGGATTGTCACTCTCCCGAATTATGCTTATGATGAGGAAACCCATTCCTATTATTTCACCGCCATAGATGACAGCGAATATCACTGGAGATATGAAAACATTGATATCAATCTCTCCCTTTATAATTTCAGTCTTAACTCACTTTATGATTTTACAGCACAAAAGCTGTTTAGCTTTGGTTTAAATTATTGGAAAATTATTATGGATATAGATTGGATCGGTTATGTAAAATATATCGATCTGACTCACACTTTTCTCGGGGGATTAAGATTTGAAACAGACAACCGGCCGAATGGAAATCTTTCATTCGGCGGAAATCTGCAATTCTCTCAGTATTTTCCTTTTATCGATACCATAGATCTCTACGGAAAAATTTTACTAAACGAAAATTTCCTGGTAAAGGCCGGAGTTTCCTATGTTGCAAAGTGTCATGAGAGTACCAATGTAATAGGGTTTGATATAGAGCTTTGCTTTAATAGAGAAAATATTATCAAAAGCAACACCTGGATGGGAGTCGGGATATCCCGGAACTATAAAGATTACCTGGAAAAGTGGCCTTTCCCCGGGGAACTGATTCTTAATTTTAGTCTGCATACCAGTATGACAAAGGAAAAACTGGACAACATTAGTTCCGGAATAGACGAGTAAAAATATA
>JAFGRV010000125.1 GCA_016934975.1 Spirochaetales bacterium
ATAATAGCCAGACAGAGAAGACCGAGACCATTCATTACAAGCAAAGGAACAATAAATGACATCACTAAACTTCCTTATGTTTCTTTAAATTGTTTCACCTCTAAAAATATTACGATTATAGGCATCTCTAAAAACCCCTATTTTAAAGAATAAGGATGTTTTTAGAGGTCCCCTTATGATAACATCCCTGAAAATCCTAAAAATGCTAATGCCATGAGGCCTAATAAAATGACCGTAATCCCAGCTTCACCCAAATTCTTTACAGGTTTGGAGAATGCAAGATATTTTCTTAAACCTGCCATGGCAGTAATCGCGATCAGCCACCCGATCCCTGATCCGAAGGAAAACGCCAGAGCTTCGAAGAAGGTGTATTCCCGTAAAATCATGAAGAGGGATACCCCTAAAATAGCGCAATTCACGGTGATGAGGGGTAAAAAAATACCGAAGGTTGCGTATAACGGGGGGATAAACCGTTCGAGTAAAATTTCGAGCATCTGAACAAGGGCGGCGATTGATACGATAAAAACAATAAAAGAAAGGTATTCTACTTGTAAGGGGATGAGAACCGTATAATAAAGAATATAATTGATAAGTGCTGTAAGGACCATCACATAGGTCACCGCCAGACCCATCCCGGAAGCTGCACGGATATTCTTTGAAATCGCGATAAAAGGACACATCCCGAGGAAAAAGGTAAGAGCAATGTTATTTGTTAATGCCGATGCAAGGATAATAATAATAATCTTCATGTTATCGCTCCTATTGCTTTTTCCGCTGTTTGCTTCTTTTCATGGCAGTTGTTATCATATTGGAAAAGATGATAATAACTCCCAGTACAAAAAAAGCTCCCGGGGCAATACTCATAAGATTCCAGTTCACCCAGCTTTCTATAATGTGCGAACCGAAAAGAGTTCCCCAGCTTAAGAATTCTCTTATGAGTGCTAACAGCAGCAGAACGAGAGTATAACCGAGGCCGGATCCCACTGCATCCAGAAGACTGTGGAACGGCGGATTTTTTGATGCAAATGCCTCTGCACGGCCCATGAGGATACAATTGGTGATGATAAGGCCGATATATGGTCCCAGGGCTTTACTGATATCGGGGACATAAATTTTTAAGATAAAATCGACGGTGATGACGAAGGTGGAGATAATAAGCATGAAGGTGATGAGCCGGACCTGGTCCGATATATAATTCCTGATAAGAGAAATGAGAAATGAACTTATTCCTAATACAACAACAACGGATAATCCCATAACCAGGGCATTGGTGAGATTGGTTGTGACTGCAAGAGAAGAACAAATACCGAGAACCATTATAAAAATCGGGTTATTTTCCCAGACTTTATCAATAAAAATGGAAAAAGCTTTTGTTTTAAAGAGGCTCTTGCCCATAAATAAATTTACCTCCCTGTTTTCGCTTGGTACCGCTGTATCGCGTTATTAATGATGGTCTCTACGCTCTTGCTGGTAACCGTCGCCCCTGAAATTGCATCAACCTCTCCCGGTTCGCCTTTTTTTTCTTTGACAATTTTTACGGAATCGGAATAATTCAAACCTTGAAATTGATTAAGAAACACGTCTTCTTCTATTCGTCCCCCGAGTCCGGGTGTTTCGGTATGATGTAATACCTTTAGTTTCGTTATTTGTTTACTTTCTTCATTAATCATTATAAGTAATTGTATTGTTCCCCATAAACCCTGACCGGTGGTATCTATTGCTCCCTGGCGGGGTGCACCTTTAAATACAAAGTATGTATTCTTGCGGTCCTGAATAACATCAACATTATTATCAAAACTTGAACTAAAATCCATTTCCGTAAAAGTGATTCCAAAATCCTGTAAAATTTCCATACGGAGGGTTTTCTGACGTTCCGCGATGACTCCCTGATACAGGGCATTTGTGCCGGATAAAAAAAGAGTACAGACAGTTGTAATGATTACAAGAAAGACTGCCGATTTTAGATCAATTTTCCATGTGCTTTTCTTCATCCGGATTTCCTTATGTTACCAAACCGGGTTTTAATAATTCATATCATTGTCATCGTTTTTCCGGTCATTAACCTGAAAAACTGATTTTTATTTATTGGGCTGTCGATTTTTCCCAAATTTCTTCTTCATATAAAAACCGAGTTCATCGTATAAAGGGATAAATGCATAGGTAAAAAGTGCGGCATACATAACTGCTCCCGAATTAGTAGAGAAATTCCGGATCAATACCGTTAATATTCCCGCAGTTATTCCCGCGATAATCCTCCCGCCCTGGCTTTTAGCAGAGGTCCATCTGTCGGAAAAAATAAAAAAAGCATAAAAAAGAGAGCTTCCCGCTAAAAGATAATAATCAAAGGAAAAGGTTGTCCCGGGGATCAGGTAACGAAGGAGTTCGCCGGTTACCCCGAGGGAAATCAGAAACGAAACAGGGGTTTTTCTATTCACTCCACCGATAAGAAGAAATATAATCCCGCAAACAATTAAGATTAATGGAAATGCATCGGAGTAGAATCCGCTATGGGGACCCTGCAGCATTTCCATCAACCCGAATTCTTTACCGCTTTTTAAGAGTTCTATTAATGTATCTTTTGTGTGGGCTGTGGAGGAATACATATAGAATCCGAATCCCGGTTCAATAAATGGGCGGAGTATGCTGGATGAAAACCGTGAAATAAAATTATTCATCAGGAAGACCTGGGCGACGACTGCGGGATGAAACATCTGGCGTCCGTAACCCCCGAAAAAAATCTGGGCGATGATAATCGCTCCCAGAAAACAGAGGATACTTAATAGATTATCCATCCCGGGAGTTGTCATAAGCGGAAATAAAAGCCATGTGGCCAGTCCCATATACCCTGTATATTGCCGGGTTATATGATAGCTTAAAGCCTCTAAAATAAAACCGGTGACAATGGAAAACCCTAAAAGATATATGATTTTCCATCCCCAATAAGCCGTTGCCAATGTGTAGAGGGGAGAAAGGGCGATAGTCAGAACAATCATGGAGATGACATAGTGACTCGGGGTGTAGAATACCGGTTTTTCCATCCGGCTGTATATGGCAAAGGTTTTATGAAACGGGGGGGTCACTCTCATGCAGAGACTCCTATTTCCTTTTTTAAGCGCTTAATAGTATGGAGTAATGGAATGCCTGAGGGACAAACATAACTGCATAATCCGCATTCGATGCAGGCCTGAGGTGAATGGTTCATCGCTTCTTTTATATTTTCCGCCGAATATAATGCCGAGAGCATGTGAGGAGCAAGGTTTACCGGGCAAATTGTTGTACAATAGAGACATCGCTGACATGGGGTATCCAGCTGCAACGGACGGGAATCATAGGTATCGGAAAATGAGTAAGTGCAGGATCCCCAGATCATGAATTTTATTTTTAACCATAAAGAAGGATTTTGTCTCACATTTTTCGGGAAAAAAATAAATGTGTGGGGACGGAGCTCTGTCACTTCTGTTTCAGGGAGTACGGGATTACCTAAAAATGGATGATCAAGACAAATTACCGAATCATCCCATCGAATTGAGGCTGCTTTTGCTATATCGGCAACAGTTGTTTTGGGGGGGACGAGCATACGAACCCGCGTTTTTTGAACAGGAAAACTAATGGAGACCGGTATTCCCTTGAGGGGGAGATGTTCTTCTGTCGAGAGGAGTGTGTAAAAGTGATACCATTCTACCGTACTAAAACTTTTTACACCTGTTATTGAAGATATCCGTTTCTCAGTAAGAGGATATACGGGATTTTTATAAATTATCTTTAGATTCCCCATAGCAGAGATGTTGTTCAGTGCAATTTCCGATCGTCTCTTTTTACTGACGATGATTATGAGTTCCGTTATTTTATATTTTTCCTTCAATTTATTCAGGATTGATGGATTATCATCTATGAGGGAGAATAATAACTGTAAATGAGGAAAATTATAGGGATGAGCAGGGAGTGCATTTATAATCAGTGTCTTCTTGTCGATTGGTTTTTCTAAATCTAATTCCGAAGAAATAGATATCTTATGGCCGGAGAAATCTACACTATCATTGGAATAATCTATAAATTTCATTCTCACTATTTGTCTTATTCTTTAAATAATAATTAATACATCCGTAAAGTACTATTATTCTCGTTTATTGTCAATATTTAAATTAAAATCTCGATAAAAATAATCAACTTTGAGAGAATGCTTCATTCCGGGAAATAAAAAACCGGCACCCCTCTCTGCCATGAAAAGGTGCCGGTATAATCATATTTTTTTACATAATCAAGTCTTTGAAAAAAGCATAATAAAACTTTTTATTGATAACTCGCTCCTATGTTTATATTGGCGGTGAAGTTTGATACACTCGTGCTGCAGGAAGTCGGGCTTGAGATGGTTGCCGATCCATTTGAATTCCAACGGGTAAAATAGAGAGTAGTCCCGGAAGGCGGTGCCCCGGACCCAATTATAATTGTACATGGCGAAGAAATATAAATGGAACTTGACTGGGTGAGATTGCTGTAAACTTCACTCACCGATTCTCCGTTTGAATTCAGATGTGTCACTGTGCACGTATA
>JAFGRV010000126.1 GCA_016934975.1 Spirochaetales bacterium
ACTCTCCCTATTAACGTTTCAAAACTTAAATAATATTATGATAAATATGAATTCCGTTGAACATCTGGGATGGGAAGAAGCGAGAATAAAAGAAATAAAAAGGCTTTTTTATTTTTCCCGGCTTTTGAACAAATATATTCCCCTACTTTATAAATTTGAAACAGGAAAAATCCCGGATAATTTTTTCCCTGATTATGGTATTATTTACTATATTGGCAGAATACTTCTCCTATTACTGTTCCCGGAACGTTATAATGATATTTTGGAATATTTAGGGAATAATCCGGGAAAATCATTTTCCGAGAGCGAGAGCGCCCTTGACCCGAAACATGTTTCAGCAGAATTTTTAGGAATATTAATTTTAAAATTGTGGAATATTCCGGAAGAATTGTATGAAGTAATAATGAATACCTCTCATCCGGAAAAATTGAATAAAAAAAACAATGAAATAATTAATCTCATTCATAATATTCACAAATTCATTACCTATCTATGGCAAAACAAATTTACCGGAAAAGTTAAATTATCAGAAATAGGTTTTAAAACTATCCCTACAGATAAGCTTAAAAGTATAATTGTAGAAATAACAGAAGATATGAAGAGTTATAAGTAGAAATTATTATTTTTGTAACCGGCTTTATAATCCCAATATTGCTTTGGCGACTAAAAAATAAATTGTGAGACCCGAGAGATCGATAATTGTAGCCATAAGGGGTCCTGCCATGACAGTGGGATCTGCTCCCAGTTTTTTAATTAATAAAGGGGCGATTGCTCCTACCATGGTTGCAACCATAATAACGAAACAGAGGGCGATACCCACGGCAATTGCAGGTACTAATCCGACGAAGGGGGGCAAAAAAACAGAGCGGAGAATGATGAGTATCCCCATAAAAAACCCGATGATCGTACTCACAACAATCTCCCGGGCCATGACTCGCCAGAAATCACGCAAGTGAATTTCCCCTGTTGCCAACCCCCGGATCATCAGGGTGGATGATTGGGTGCCCGAATTTCCTCCCGTACCGATAATTGTAGGAATAAACAATGCCAAAACCGTGGCTGCCGTCATGAGACTTGTAAAATGGTCCAGGACATTTGTGGTAAAGGTGGCGGCAATAAGCAGAATCGTAATCCAGGGGATCCTTTTTTTTACAAGAGCTACAATTGAGCTTTCCAGATACCGTTCGGTACTTCCCCCCATAGCTCCCATCTTATAGATATCCTCTGTCTGTTCTTCCCGGATAACATCGATAATATCATCGAAGGTGACAATACCCATGAGCTTTTGATCTTCGTTCACAACCGGCAAGGCAAGGAGGTCATATGCTTCAAGTATTTTTGCGACCTCTTCCTGGTCGGTATCAACTTTCACGGATATAATATTTTCTTCCATTATATTTTCTATTATTTCATTATCATCACTGGTCAATATCTCACGGAGGGAGACAACCCCGATGAGCCGTTTCTGATGGTCGATGACATAAATATTGTACACTGTTTCCACATCTTTCGCGTGCTGCCTGACCCAGGAAAGGGCCTGGGCAATGGACAGCGACGACCGGAGAGCAAGGTAGCGGGGGGTCATAAGACCGGCAGCATCATCCTCATCAAACTTTAATAAGAACTGTGTCTCTTCCCGTGATTCCTCACTTAAGTGACTGTACACATCTTCCCGTACACCGGGAGAAATGGATTGAATAAAGTCGGTAAGGTCATCCGGCTCCATTTCATCCAGAAGGACTTTTGCGTGTTCGGAGGAAAGATTCCGGATAAGCTCTTCCTGGCGCGGCGGGGAAAGGGAACGGACAAGATCGACTTTATCATCAATATCTAAGAGAGACAGGATCTTTAATGCTTCGTCCGTATCCAGATCATCCCAGATGCTCACAAGATCATTAAATGGAATATCCTTGATTAATTCTTTAAGTTCTTCATTTCCAAGAAGGGGTATACTCTCCCGGAACTTTTCAATATTCTCGTTCATACTCGCCCTCCTTACGTATTTTCTTAAAAAACCATAAATTCCCGCTTATCTCTTTGTTATTCCGTATCCTGCCACTCACCGGCTAAGATTATCTCACGTTCAAGGTTAAAACCAAAGGCCTGTTTCACTTTATTTTCTACTAAAATAATAAGCTGTAATACATCAGCAGCCGTCGCATTTCCCCTGTTAACAAAAATATTACCGTGTAATGGAGAAACCTGAGCATCTCCGATACTATATCCTTTAAGTTTAAGAGAGTCTATTATCAGACCTGTTGTTCTTCCGAATTCTTGATTATTTTTAAAAATACTTCCCGCGGAAGGCAAAAGAAAATGTCCTTTTTTCTCCCTATCTTCTTTATAGTAATCCATCTTTTCTTTTATCTTTTTTTTATCTCCTTTTTTTAAGGTAAACGTTGCGGAAAGAATAATATCATGCTTATTCTGAAAAGGAGATTTTTTATAAGAAAAGTCGGCCGGAGCGAGGGGAACAGCAACCGCGGCAGTATCCTCACCAAGAATTTCCACGGAAGAAACCACATCTCCTGTTGAAACCCCATAACATCGCGCATTCATCCGGACCGCGCCCCCGACACTCCCGGGCATTGAATAAAAAAATTCACACCCGGTGAGTCCGGCTTTTAAGGCTTCTTCCGCGACCGTGCTTACCTCCGCCCCGGAGTCCGAGACGATCCTTTCTCCTTCGCGCCTCATTGTAGAAATCCCGGAAGTATTAATCACCATCCCCCTGATACCGGCATCTGCCACGAGGATATTTGCTCCGCGGCCAAGAAGGAAATAGGGTATCTTTGTTTCCCGGCAAAAACGAATAACACGAATCAGGGAAGCAATAGAGTGAGGAGTCACAAATACATCCGCACATCCCCCGATACAAAAACTTGTATGATTTTTCATCGGTTCATCAAAAAGAACCAATCCCTCTATATTGATTTTTTTTATCATTTCCCGTAGATTAACCATGATGTCATACTACTCTTTTTTTCCATATTATAAAAAGAGTTTTTAAGTAAAATATTTATCATATCAAATGACGGATTTTGTAAAGATTCCCGATTTTAGCAAGAGGCGAAGTAAAAGACCACCTGCAAAGTCCGTGCCGTGAACGGCAGCGGCTTTCTTTTGATAGTAATGTACATGGAGGCGATATTGTGGAATTGAAATTGTTTAATACCCTTGGAAGAGAAATCAAAGAGATTGTCCCGATAGAAGATAACCGGATAAAAATGTACGCCTGTGGCCCGACAGTCTATAAAGATGCTCATATCGGAAATCTAAGGACCTATATCGCGGTAGACATCCTCAAACGGGTTCTCACCCTCGCCGGGTACGATGTTACCTACGCCATGAACATTACCGATGTAGGTCACCTTTCCGATGATGCTGATGAGGGTGAGGATAAGATGTTAAAAGGGGCCCGTGAACAAGGTATGAGCGTCTGGGATATTGCGGAGTTTTATACAAAGGCTTTTTTCAGGGATACCGATGCCCTTAACATTCAGAAACCGGATATCATATGCAAGGCAACGGAACACATCGATGACATGATCAACCTTATTAAAAGAATCGAAGAGAATGGGTATACCTATTTTGCAGGGGGTAACCTCTATTTTGATATCTCGAAATTCCCCGGATACGGGAAACTGGCACTTCTTGATCTTTCCGAATTAAAAGCAGGAAGCCGGATAATGATTGATGAAAACAAAAAGAACCCCTATGATTTTGTGCTCTGGTTTACCCAATCCAAATTTGAGCACCAGACGATGCTCTGGGACTCCCCCTGGGGAAAAGGCTACCCGGGGTGGCATATCGAATGTTCGGCCATGTCAATGAAATATCTTGGGGACCAATTCGATATACATTGCGGGGGCATCGACCTTATCCCGGTTCATCATACAAACGAGATCGCCCAGTCAGAGGCCGCAACAGGCAAAAAATGGGTAGAACACTGGATGCATGGTGAATTCCTGATTACTTCGAAAGGTAAAATGTCCAAATCCACAGGGGATTTTTATACGCTTAACGGATTAAAAGAACAAGGGTATCACCCCCTGGATTACCGGTATTTCTGTCTTTTGGGACATTACCGGAGCCAGCTCCAGTTCAGTCTGGAGGGTCTTGATTCCGCCCAAAATGCCCGGAAAAACCTGGGTCTTAGAATCGCCCAGCTGATGAAACAGGCGAAAGACACAGGAGATTCCGGAAACCCGGAAGAGGTCGAGTATTACACCTCTTTTATTTCACACGCCCTGGATGATCTTAACATGCCCCAATGTTTATCCGACTTATGGAACCTTATGAAAAGCACGAACATTTCTCCCGGACTAAAATTAAAAACAATAAGGTTGATGGATAAGATACTGGGACTTGATCTTGATAAGGTAACCATTGATACGGCTATCGATGATGAAATAAAAGATTTAATCGATAAACGTGAACAAGCCCGGAAAAATAAGGATTATGCACTCTCGGATAAAATCCGGGATGAATTAAAACAAAAAGGTATTGTCATAGAAGATACACCGGAAGGCGTACAATGGAGAAAAATATAAAAGCACTTTTTTATAAATATGAGTGTAACTTTAATTATGAGTTGATTGTTTACTATTATGTATGTGAATGATGATTTGACAAAATTATTTAATAGAATTTACGAAACCCTGTTCCCGCTTATTTATAGAATCGCATACAGAATAGTCGGGGACGCGGATATTGCAGAGGATGTAAGCCAGGAGGCGTTTATAAAGTTATATGAACGTAATGAACCTCTTCCTGATATGGATCAGACAAAATACTGGCTTATCAGGGTGGTAAAGAACATTTCCTTTAACCATGAGAAGAAAAAAACACGACAAAGGAAAATGTTCACAAAACTGAAAGATGCGGGGCCTCAGTTTACGGAATCGAGTGAACACGAAGTTCTTAAAGAGGAGACAAAAACAATTGTAAAAGAGGCTTTAGCAGAGATTCCTTATAATCTGAGAGTTGTCCTGGTGCTCAAGGAGTATGGGCAAATGAGTTATAAAGAAATAGGCTCTACTTTAGGAATTTCCGAAGGGAATGTCAAAGTGAGAGTATTTAGAGGAAGAGAAAAGTTAGAAAAATTACTAAAGGGGAGGATATAATATGTGTCCTGACCATGAGATTCTTTCTGCATTTTTCGATGGAGAGGTATTATCTCCATGGAATAAACAATTGGAAAAACATATTTCAACATGCGAGAGCTGTAAACAAAAGATTGAATCATATAAAAAAGTACGGGAAACCCTGAAAAATGATCCGGGACCGGATCCGTCCCTTCCCATGGAACGGGTATGGAATAAAATTTCCCAGTTGGAAATAAAAATACGGCCTATGCAAAAACCATTCTGGGAAAAAAAGGTCTCCCTTCCGATTCCCTTGCTTGCAGTGGCGGCAACCATTATTATTTGTATAGGATTTATTTCCGTTTTCAATGTCATGAAACCTCATACAAGTACGGTAAATATTGTTACTCATAAAGATGACGGAAGTATGACAGAGGTCAATATTGTTGCAAAAGACGCGGAAGAAATAGAAGCACTCTTAAAGGCTCTTGAAAATAACAGCGCCTCGAATGAAACCATTATCAGGTTACCCGAAGGACAAAATGAATTTCATGTCGGAGAACCGGAACTTATCCGGGCAGTTGAATTTAAAAGGAATAATTACAAGTGAGACAAAGATCTAATCTTTCAATCTATATCCTCATTATTCTCTTCACATTAATGCATTACACTGCTTATTCAGAGGACACCGAAGTAGATGAAGAAACATTAAAACTTCTTAAAAATGTTTTACAGATGGAACTTGAAGTAAACTTGATACAACCCGGACAGAACAATGTATGGAATGCAAAAAAAGTAAAATACACCATCCCGGGTTACTCGGTTCTTTTGAAGGTAGAAGGAACAAATATTAAATTCCACGGGTATTTTACTCCTTACCTGAGAAATGACAGGCTTCTACTTATTACACAGAGTCAAGTCTGGCTCACTGATCCGGTAAAACATAATATTCGTTATTTCACTTGTATAAAATCAATATCTATGGAATTCGGGGAAAAAGTCGTATACCTTCCTTTTGGTATAACAAAAAATAAAAATGAAAACGAGGCTCATAACATCGAAATTGATATTCTGATTATTCCATACAAACAAGAAACAAATGAAGTAAATCTCGAATCAAAAGAGCAAAAACAAGAACAAAAGGATCCTGAAAAATAAATGGGAGATATAAAAATAAAAAAAGGAATATTTTCTTCTCATATCGCTAAACTCATACCATTTTTCATTTTTATTTTTTTAATCGCTATCCTCGCTGTCACCACAAATTTATCAGGGAGGTCCCCGGAAGTATTTCTTATCACCCCCAAAGTAGGTATCCCGGGAAAGGAACTTATTATAAAGGGGAAATATTTCGGTAAGGAACGGAATGGGGGCAAAGTGAGTTTTTCC
>JAFGRV010000127.1 GCA_016934975.1 Spirochaetales bacterium
ATCTTTTTTATCCTTTCTTTTAACAAATATATACAATTTTTGTATACGTGATTATAAAATAGTCTATCATAAAAAACTATATGAATCAAGGAAAATTTTGACAAAGTCGGGCAATACAGATTGCAGCCCGGATATCAAAATACCGGTGTTCAGCCGTACATCAACAAAAACCGTTTATAATACCGACATAATACTGTGCGGTTAAAAGAGCATCCACAATATCAATAGTCCCATCGCAGTTGGTGTCCGCAACGTCAGGATTAAAATCCGCCGGATTCAGACCCACGAAATATTGGGCGATAAGCAGGGCATCGACAATATCAACTGTTTCATCGGAATTGACATCCCCGGGAGTTTCACCCGGGATATCTGTTGCATTCGGGGTTGGATCCGGGTCCAGAATATCGAGTGACATACTATACACATCGGCATTTCCACTCTGAAATCCCTCTACCACAAAGGTGACATCGTGTATATTCCCCATATCCATTCCCATGGACTCCCACATGAGAAAATGTTGGGAAACCGAGATTGTCCCACTTGTCCGCTTCGACCTCCGGACACTCCAATATTGCGGATGATTCTGATCTCCTATGGAAGAACTGATCCACATGGTCTCATAGATATCATATGTGTCCCCATCAACATTAATAGTGCCCCTTGATTCGGCATCAGGCGGCCGGACACTCCCCCAATTATCGAGGATATAATATTCTATGAGAGGGTCGATCGTCCTCCCATAGACTCCCAAATAGGAGTTTTCCTCCGGCTGAAAATCACATCCGTAAGATACGGATATAGTTCCGATTTGCTGATGCCTCCGGGTATGGTCAAATATCAGGCCTTTACGGGCCATCATATCTTTGACATTAATCCATTCACAACTGAAGGCACCACCGGAATGAAGAGTCATACAAGCGGACTCACTATCAACATCCTTCCATAATTCATAATGATAACCGTCATGCATGCCCAATTGATTCTGACAGATTGTCTGGGCTGATACTGTAAACAGGCTGATAAAACTTATTAACAATACACCAACTAAAATTTTTTCCGTTTTCCCGTAGAATAAATTATTCATTTTGTTCTCCTTTTTTAACGTTTTTAAATATGGGGACCTCTCTGAACTACTGTTTTTTCAAGATGCACATAATAAAAAAAATCAGTTGGATTATACCTTAGAATTTACGGAAAATCAAAATAAATTTTAGCTTATCTGATAATCGGATCTTCATTTTATTATTTGATTGATTTAACCCAAATAATTATAACACTGATAAAACGTACAATCATTTTAAGGAAGGAACTGATATAACCTTCATTTTGCCGCTTGACAGTACCTGTAATGTATTAATATACTGATACATATGTTTGCATTTGTTAAAAGAAATGTTATTATTTTCATTTATGCCGGTTTAATAGTGAGCACCCTGCTGGTCTTCTGGCAGGTGGGCAATTTCGATTTTGTGAACTACGATGATAATTTCTACGTTTATGAAAATCCCAACGTTTTAAACGGCCTTAGCGGTGATTCATTTATCTGGGCCCTCACAACCAACTACAAAGGATACTGGCAGCCCCTGACGTGGTTGTCGTTGATTATAAATTCTCAATTGTTCGGCCCGGGCCCGGGGGGATTTCATCTTGTAAATGTTTTTTTACATCTTGCATCAACACTATTGCTGTTTGCAGTGCTCAAAAAAATGACCGGCTCGATATGGCAGAGTGCTTTTGTTGCAGCGGCTTTTGCACTTCATCCCATGCATGTCGAATCGGTCGCGTGGATTGCCGAACGCAAGGATGTATTAAGCACACTATTCCTGCTTCTGACATTGACTGCTTATATCAATTGTGTCAAATACACACCTCATCTTACCGGCCGGAATACGAATTCGATGAAAAAACGCCCCCTTTTGTGGTATCTGCTGGCCCTGCTTTTATTCCTGCTTGGCCTTCTCGCAAAACCGATTCTTGTTACGGTGCCTTTCTTACTTTTACTTTTGGACTATTGGCCTCTCGGGCGATTTGACCAGGAACGATCCCGAAAGGCCTCGTCCCGCAAAAAACACAAATCTTTGTCTGCTCATGATAAACGCCGGATCCTGTACCGCGTCATAATCGAGAAAATTCCTTTTTTCGTTCTATCCGCCGTCTCGGTGGTCGTTACCTTTCTCACCCAGAGGGCCGGCGGTCTCATAGTCGGTATCAATAAAATTCCTTTAATGGAGCGGATTATCAATGCTCTCTTCTCCTATGCCGCATACATAGGCAAATTATTCTGGCCCTTTAATCTGGCGGTAAATTACCCGTTCAATTCCAATACCGTCGCCGACACTACAATAGTAGAATTATTGCTGTATATTTTGCTTCTGGCGGGAGTGTCTTTGGTGGTGTTTTATTTTCGGTCCCGCCGGAAATATATGCCCGTCGGGTGGCTCTGGTTTCTTGGGACCCTCATCCCGGTTATCGGGCTTGTTCAATTTACAGGTTCCTCCCATGCCGACCGCTTTACCTATATACCCTATATTGGTCTTTTCATCATGATTTCATGGGGTTTGCCGGATCTGCTTGCGAAATGGCGGTTTAAAAAACATGCCCTCGCCATAACTGCCGTGATTGCACTCACAGCCTTGGGAATAATCGCTTATCGACAGACGGGATTTTGGAAGAACGGTATCACCCTTTTTTCCCGCGCCACCAGGGTCACCAACGACGATTATTTTTCACACTACAATCTTGGAGTTGCTTTTGAGAAGGATGGCCGGCTTCAGGATGCAGCAGATTCCTTAAATCAGGCGATCCGATTAAAGCCTGATTTTATGGAAGCGAACTATAATCTCGGCAATGTGTACACGAATCTTGGGCGCTATGACGATGCAATACAGGCATATCAGCAGGCCGTCAAACTCAAACCGGATTTTGCCGATGTATATTACAATCTTGGAAATGCGAATCTTACCCTTAGACGCTATCAGGAGGCGATCGAAGCATACCGGCAGGCCATCAAATTCAAACAGAATTTTGCTGATGCGTACTTTAATCTTGGCAGCGCCTATCTCGATCTCGGCTACTATCAGGAGGCGATCGAAGCATACCGGCAACTCCTCAGGATGACCCCCGATTCGGCGCCCGATTTACCGGAAATATATTCCAATCTTAGCGTCGCCTACTACAAACAAGGCCGCTATCAGGAGGCGATAGAATCCTTAAAGGAGGCAGTGAAAATCGAACCGGATTACACCGACGCCCACGCCAATCTTGGTATTATCTATCTGGCAGCCGGTGACAAGGATTCAGCCATCGAAGAATATAACATCTTAAAAAAACTCGGCGCCCCACAGGCAGACCAGCTGTATAACATGATTCATCAATAAATCCCGAAGAACCAAACGCGGCAATTATTTACAGCTCACTCTTTCTTCGCTATAAATGTCCCGGATGATTTTGTTATGTGTATTTTCCCTGTCTCAAGCATTTTTTTATCTATAAACTTCTTAAAATCCTCTCTTTGTTCTTCCGGCAATACAATTATTCCCGGTTTTAAATTATTACAGGAAAAAACATAATTTACTAAATCAGCCGAATCTGTAATTTCCAAAGCATCTTCGAACTCAATTTTTTTTACATTCTTAAAATACGTGCTTATTTGTTCTTCACCGTTTTCCAGAGAAAACCTATTTGAAATATCTCCTAAAACCTGCAAATAATTTTCATTCCCGGTATATTCGGCTATTAATTGTTTCATTTCTTTCATATTTTCCATACCAATCGTAGAACAGTAAAATTCGCCGTCTATTTCAAGCATCCGGTATATTTTCTCTATTGCCGCTTCCCGGTTGTGTAAATGGTATAACATGTGATTTGCTATTACATTCGTATACGTGACATCATTTACCCTGTATTCACTCAGATCGATTATCTGATAGGTAATACCGGCTACAGGACCGATAAACTGTTTTGCCGATTCTATCATTCCCTGTGAAAAATCCGATAGTATTATATTCCAATGGGGATTAATTCTAAATGAATTTACCTTCCATATTAATCCATTACCACAACCGAACTCGATTATTTTTGCATTATTTTTGAAATTATATAAATGAAACAACCAAATCGGCCATGGGGTTTTATTTGTTCCATATTTTGAATGAATCAGGATACGTGCATCAAAGTTCTTTGAGTTCTTATACTGTTCATTTTTTAATATTTCTTCCTTCATTTTTTCTCCTTGCGGGAAGCATTAAGTCCATAATATTGAAAGCAAATTATATCAACTGATATTTCGCTGAATCCTATCCGGACCTGAAAGTACTATACACATGAAAATTTCACACTATACCTACCGGAAGAAATGCCTCGCCATTATAAAGTCCTGTAGAGGGAATACGCAGGTTCCAGGCAGATAAAAAGAAGAGTATAATTTGATAAAAGAATGTTGACAGTCACGGTAGGACGGCCAGTCACCCGACCGCCCCCGCACAGATCCCGGCGTGCGGAACTACCGCACCGGGCTCCTCAGTAATACTCGCTTCGCACAAAGATCAGTCAGCTAATCTTCTTTACTATTCCCTGCCTTGAGGTTGGCACATTTTCCCTGGCCTTACAATCCAGTATGTGTTTCCTCTACAGGCTGCGTATTACTGCTGGTTCCTTTCCCATGTGGACGGCTCTCCCGTCCGCAGAGTACTATTCACCAGTCCGTCTCCCCTCTGGCCTATATGTTTCCCCAAGCCTTCCGTGAAGGCAGTACACATTCGAGTGTCTTGTTCGACTCAACACAGATCATCCGTGTCAGTATCTCCGTCACACACGCAACACTCGGTATGAGTGGCTGGTCTCATTACAGGCAGTTGCGTCTACAACTTTATACAGATAAATTCCTTGCTTACTATTTCTTAATTTAGTACTATTCTTAAATATATAAAGATAAAAGTAAGTGCCAAAGCTTTGACGCTTACGAATATAAGAAATTTAAGAAAGCAAAAAAGTACGTGATTTTTTTTATGTGGAATTACTGTATAGATTTTTATTGAATTTCCTTACCACTAAAAATTGTTCCGTTGTTATCGGTACACCAATTTAAAGGGCAAACAGGATCTAATTTTACATTCGAGATGGATACTGATAAACC
>JAFGRV010000128.1 GCA_016934975.1 Spirochaetales bacterium
ACTAGTTTTTAGTGGTGTATTTCGACTTTGTCGAATTCCAATACTAGTTTTTAGTGGTGTATTTCGACTTCGTCGAATTCCAATAATACTTTTTAGTGGTGTATTTCGACTTCGTCGAATTCCAATACTAGTTTTTAATGGTGTATTTCGACTTCGTCGAATTGTTATGGTATTTTTGAAATTGGCTTATAAAAATAAAATGATATTTCGGTATTTCCAATAAGTGATTAAAGGTGTATAACATTAAAATGATCTATATATTTACTCAAATATATAATTTTTCCCAGTTAGAAAAAATTAATCCGGAAGTTATCAGTCACATTCAACAGACATTTTCATCATTATCCCAGTCTCAGAAGTGTCCGTTATACCTGGATCGATACAGGGAAGGGATTTTCCTGTTCACAGCAGGAGAGGAAAACCAAAACGACCCGAGAAGGATCACTGATATTATTTTTCAAATACACGAAAGCCTTATGAATAAGAAAAAAGACCTTTACGGATTTAATACTTTTGTATCTATTATGGAAAAATCATCGCCTTCTCATATTTTAGATAGTCAAAAAAACTGTCTTTATCTTTTAGAAGAGGAAGAATTTGTCTGGATATCAAAAAAGGAACACAAATTCTTCTCCAAAAATCTCATCTTTGAAAAAAGCGGCGACTTTTATAAAGTAAGTATAAAAAAAGAACCGGGTAACGAGCACTCGCACCCGCAGAAACCTTTCTGGCTCCGTCAAATGACATACAACCAGCTGTTTGATGAAATAACACCTGTCATCAACGGACTTACGAATAATACGGCTATTTATATTTATGGAGAAAATGGGACGGGAAAAACAACAATAGCTTCTCATATTGCGAAAACAATCCTTGGAGAAGATTATAAGTATATTCCGAGAATGTATACACTTTTTAAAAAACAATCGTTTCTCCATCCTTTTCTTAACAGCATACATCCTGAATTTTTAGTGCACATTCCACTTTACCTTGAAGAGCATGAGAAAAAAATATGGTTATCCCAGGGGAAATTACTTTCCTCTCTTAAACAGAGTTTCGAAGCAGGAATATGTCCGGATCACCTTTTTGAAGATTTCTTTATCAGCTACAATCTCTATCTCTCTGGGTATATTCGAATGATGAAACAAAAATTAAAACCCGCTTTTTTTATTTGCGATGATCTCGATGCCTATACGTCCGTCGCATTTCAGGGATTGCAATTGCTCCTTAAAGATTTCCTTCAGGATTCCGTTTTTATTCCCCTCCTGATTTCACAGAGCGAGACTCTACCGGAAGCTTTCAGTCAGCTCCCGGTAAAAAAAGTAGGTATACACCCCGTAAGTCAGAGAGAAACGAAAAAATTGATTCATTATTATTATCCGGGATTAAAAGTCACAAAAAAGATAGCAAATGATTTTATAGAGTATTCGAAAGCTCAGATTCTCCCGATTAAAAGCTTACTGGGATATTTTTTTAGCAACGGGATAATAACTAAAAAAAATGGAAGCTATCTGTGGGATCCCGAACATGATGGTGAGCTCAATTCCGGACTCAATCAGTCTAAAATACTAAATTTTTTAATACATTCCCTGAAACAGAATGAACTTGATATTATTTATTATATTTACCTGTCCGCCGGTATGTTTACGACGGAAGAATTATACACATTTTTAGAGATGAACTCATATCCCCATGATTTCATAGCACATGTACTTTTGACATTTTCTCATTACGGATTGGTTTCAACCGGGGACTATACGACACCTTATTATCCCGGATTAAAAAAACAAATAGAAGATATTTTAAAAAGCAGAATCACATATTTAAGTGATGTCTATTTAAACCACATTATCGAACTCTGGAGAGAAAGAAAATCCAACAGATATGTTCTTCTCTTTTCCCTGTTTATGACACATAAAAGAACCTCCCTGGCCCTGGAAATACTACAGTCTCTTATTAAAAGGAAATTGGATGAGGGAGATATAAATGAAACAAAACCCTTTCTCTCGTTAAAAAATCCGATTATCAAATATCAGCTGAATGAAAAAGAGCATAAACAGTTTTTTATGATTATCATAGCCGCCCAATTACGGATATCACTGATCGAAGAAAATACCGAATATGCCCAAACCCTCATCAACCGTATAAATGAAGAGAACCTTCCCATCGATCAGGCAAGTGAATACAGGGGGGATGTTTACCTTCAAATGGCGTCATATTATAATCTAAATGAAGAGAGTGATATGGCTGTCTCTTTAACAAAAAAAGCACTCCTGGATTATCAGGATCTCGGACTCACGGAAAAAAAAGCTCACGCATATAGTGAGCTTGGGGTCATAATGCTTGCGGATCAAAAAGTAAAAGATGCTCATGATTATTTCATTCTCGCTCTTCGCCTTTTTCCGGAAGATTTCAGATTTCCCCATAATAAAATAAGAGTACTTATCCTTACCGGGATAACCTATTATTTACAGGGGAATCTATCCAAGTCACTTCAATCGGCAATGACTGCTTTGGAAACAGCACACGATGCAGGAAAAAGAAACTGGGAACTTTTAAGCGTTTTTTTAACAGGAAGAATTTATTTTGATCTGGGTCGTTATGAAGACGCACAGTCCCAATTCTTAATCGGGTTATCAATCACCTCCATTTATTCCATTACAAAAGCACGTAAAATTCTTAAAGCGTGGCTCGGCAGATCATATATTTATTCCGGTAAAATAAAAGATGGTTTAAAAACCTTGAATTCGATAAAACCAAATAAAGAAGTCTTATTCTTTTTAGCAGAAGCATATTTCTTTTTAAAACAATATGATAAAGCACTTGATTTTATAGACCGGAGTGTGAAGACAAAAGTGATGTATGCAAGAATCCCGGATGAAAAAATGGAATGGAAAGACGGCTATGCACTTGTCGAAGGGAAATACTCAAAGATAAGCAGAAAGGGAACTATTTTTAACCGGTTACTCAAGGTCTTCCGGGCATATCTCTTAAGTCATTGCCTCGGACTCAAAGAAGGTATCAATGAATTCTATAAAATATTACGAACTGAAAAAGATAGCAAAGTAGATCCTCACTACAGTCTCTATTATTTTCTTTATTCACAATTACTCCAAAAAAGCGGTGAGGATGAGAATGATGATTATATGACAATTCTGAATAAGGCTTTAAAACAACTCCAGGAGAGGGCAAGCCGGATAGAAGCACCGGCTGATCGAACAAAATATCTCTTTAATAATTTCTGGAACAATCATATATTTAACGAAGCAAAAAAGAAAAACCTGGTCTAATGAGTGAAATGTAAAAAATGTAAAAATAGTAATTTTTACATTTCACTATTTGTTGTATTTAATGAGTACTATTTTTTTACCGCCGTCTTTAAAATGGTACTCGTCTACATTCTGTATTATGATATTCATGGAATGATTATTCGCATTTGACCGGTAATAAGGGAAAATATCGTCTTCGATAAAATACCGGGAATCGACAATAACAACCGTACAAAAATCTTTATCACAATGAAAGGCGAAATACATCGGTTCATTATTTTTTATACTGGAATGATAATACATATTCAGAGCTTCATAAATCGCGAATTTGGTATTTCTTATTGCCAGATCATGAAAAAAATAATTGTCCATAATCCCCAGGGCATTACCGATGGCTTTTTCGAATTCCAAAGGATGCCGTACTGCCTGAATCATCACGTTTTTATTTGACTCAAATTCTTCCGAAAGATGAAAACACTCAAATTTACTGTCTAATGTAGCCTCTAAAATCAGAAGAGTCACATCATCGGAGGGATTGTTTGTATCAAGAAAATTATGTAAATCATTTTCAATGGAATTGATTTGCGAATCCACAGGAAATGTTGATGTTTTTAAGAGCGAGTCCTTTAATCGGTTCAATCCGAATTTTTCATTATTACCCTTTGAACTTTCAATGACACCATCGGTATAAAAAACAAGTCTATCCCCTTTATTAAGTTGAATCTCTACCTCTGAATACTTCGCATCACTATTCAATCCCATAATAAGACCTCTGTTATTGATTTCCTCTACCGTATTATTCGCTTCCCTGTAAATTAAAATCGGGGGGTGTCCGGCATTCGAGTAAGTCACACGATTGGTGATAAGGTCGATGAGACAATAGGTCGTTGTAAAGAAAAACTCATCCAAATGAAGATTTGTGCACATATCTCTATTCACCTGGGTCAGAACCCGGGCAGTTGATTTTGTATTTATGGTATGTTGATAAAATGACATCTTTGCCATAGCTGCGATAAAGGCGGCGGGAATTCCGTGGCCTGAAACATCCGCGATAATAACACCAAGGATATCGGGAGAAATATGGATAAAATCATAGAGATCACCCCCGACATCTTCCATGGGAAGATAATAAACAGCAGTTCGCAATTCATTTAATTTCGGGAGCTGCTGGGGCAGAATCCCACGCTGCACGATTCGTGCGAGTGTTAATTCCCGGCTCAGTTTATTATAAGCAATCTCGATTTCTTTACTCTGTTTGGCAAGCTGTAAAGATTTTTGTAACGTCTGCTGCTGCAAAATAAGCAGCTCTTTTCGTATTTGTTCCTCTTCGGTAATATCACGGGCGCATTCTACCATGGCGATAATGTCCCCTTTTTTATTCATAAGAGGGAAACAATTAACATTATAGATAATAGAATCTTCCACGGTAATCTTAAAGCTGATTCTTTCCTGGTTGTTGACAACCTTATTAAGAGGACAATCAGGACACATAGTGGTCTGTTTATAAAGCTGTGTATAACATTTTTCCCCAAGAATCTCTTTAAAGGTGTTTCCCATAAGAAGTTCAAATTTCTTATTAAGCCGGGTTATTTCATAGGAAGAATTGACAGTGAAAATAGGTTCTGTAATAGAGTCAAAGATAGATTCCAGATGATGTTTTGATTGAGATACCTCATTCTCCATTCCGGGATTCATTTCATCATTCATTTTTTTAACAGATTCATTAAAAAGCAGTGTGCACAAAAGTGTACACTTTTTTAATCCTTATATTCATAGTTTAGACGTTCTCTTTTGATTATAAAATCCTGTAATACATTACATCAAAAAGATATAAAAATGCAAGGATTATTTTAGAAAAAGAGTATTTCCGACTATATACATTCTAAGTAAAATCGGGAATCGGTATTACCAGGAAAATAACGTAAGGAATAACGAAGAGCAAATATGAAGATCTATTATTCGACAAAGGTTCCACCCAAAACCTTTAATACTCTGACAAGTACTTTTTTCCGGTTTAAGGGTTTCACAATATAATTCTTTGCTCCCAGGAGAAGAGCTTTTTTAACATATTCCTGTTTACCGATTGCGCTTACCATCACGACCTTAGCGTCCTTATCATGTTCGATAATTCCTTTAAGGGCTTCGATTCCATTCATGACAGGCATGGTGATATCCATAGTCACGAGGTCAACTTTTGGATGATGGGCTTTATATTTATCCACAGCCTCCTGCCCATTAGCTGCCGAATCAATGACATCAAATCCTTCGGATGTGAGAATCTGGGCGATCTGTTTACGAACGAACATAGAATCATCGACAATTAATATGTGGAATGGCTCCATATCGTCTTTGACTCCGGCAGGGCGCCTCACATTAATATTTGGAAAATCGGATTTTTTTCTAATCGTTCTACTCCTTATAAAACAAAATCGGAAGATAAAACCGAGTTTTATCATACTCCTTATATAACAAAATCGGAAGATAAAACTGAGTTTTATCATACTCCTTTACACAATCTCACAACAATAAAAAATACTGAAAATTGAATTAATTATCAGTATAGTTACTATATTAATCTTATTCTTAGATTGAATCAAGTAAAAAATTACGATTCTTATAAGAAATAATCTTCGAATCATCTCTGTTTCACTCTGTGGAGCCCCTCATACTCCGGTCACCACGTTCATAAATCGGGTACTTCAATACTTAAATGAGCTCTCCCCGATAAATTCCCTTAAAATTGATTCCGAAGGAACCCAGGTAGACGTAACGGGAATAAAATTATTCAAAAAATGCAAGAGTCTTTTTGCTTCATTATATTCTTCTACATCTGGTTTTACTGTTTTAAGCAAGGGTTCGGCATATACTTTAAGGACCGAAAGTTCATAATCCAGTGCGGAATTAAAGGCAGTATCAGCGGTATTCTGAAAAGGGAATATATTTCTATTTTCTCCTCTTCGTACCGACCCCCACATCCTGAATGTTTCAAGGGCAGAATATCCTCTGAACTGATTATCCCGTACTATTCGACGGATAAGCCGGTTGTCTGTGGTTGATATCCTGTTATGAGCATCAAGATTAAGCTGGGTAAGGGCAGAAACATAAATTTTATATTTCTGGTCCGGATGCACCTGCTGTGAAAGAAGATCATTAAGAAAGTGAATACCTTCACAGATCAGGATGCCTTTATCCCGGAGCATAAGCATGGAACCCTCGGGTTTTCTATCTCCTAACACGAAACTATATTCCGGGATCTCAACCTCTTCTCCTTTAAGCAAGGCAGTCAGATGAGTATTAAAAAGTGGAATATCAAGGGCATTGATGTTTTCAAAATCATAATTACCATCTTCATCCACCGGAGTTTGCTCTCTTGGAAGAAAATAATTATCGATGGAGAGTTGGATCGGATTAAATCCATAAACCCGGAGTTGTATGGCGAGTTTTTTTGCGAAGGTCGTTTTTCCGGAAGAACTTGGTCCCGCGATGAGAATTACCCGCATCTGGGGGCCCTTGCGGACAATTTTTTCGGCAATTTCCGATATTTTCCTATTATGAAGTGCCTCGGCAACCTGAATAAACTCCTTCGTTCTTCCCTGACTGAACAACTCATTCAAAGCACCGACACAATGAACATTTAAGATTTTCCCCCAGGCTTTATATTCTCTGTAAATTGAAAATAGTACGGGGTTCGGTTCGAAGTCTTCGATTTTTTCCGGGTTTCCAAAACTAAAATACCGTAAAAAAAGCCCGGGGGGATAATCCATCACCGAAAACACCGTTAACACACCTGTGCCGGGAACTAACGGTCCATGGGAAATATCAATAAATCCTCCGCATTCATACACGGGGATTTTCGATTCATTGCGATACTTTAAAAGCAACTCCGTATCAGGCTGATTATTCTCATGAAAATACTTGACGGCATCCATATATGAGATGACCTTCCTCGTAATAGGCAGATTCATCGCAACAAGTTCTTTCATCCGCTTGCGGAGTTTTTCCGTATCTTCCCCGGGAATCTTATCATATCCGTCATACTGGTAAAAATATCCCTTACTGAGTGAATGGCCTATGATGAGCCGGCGATCCGGAAAAATCTGTTTTGATGCAAGCTGGAGAAGAAAACAGAGGGAACGCCGGTAAATATTTGTACCAACCCGTGATTCCAGGGTTATAAATTCAATCGTACTATTGACGACAATTTTGTAAGAGAGACTCGTAACTTCATTATTCACTTTTGCGGCAATAATCGGGTATAGCGGTTGAGGCGGTTTTTCTCTGGCGATTATTTTTCTTATCTCGGTACCCGTGGGATACAATACATTTTTCCCCGGAGACAGGCTGATAGTCACCATATCTTTTTTACTATCGTTAGAACTATCATTATTCATATACACGTACCAGTCTCTTGCATAAAAAATAGTACCTATAATTCTTCGTAGCTCAAGGTTCTTAAGATAGATATTCCTTTGTCTTTTGAAATCTCAATAAAAACAGGTTTTGTGATTTCCTTTCCGTTTTCGTCTATTATAACCTTAATAATCGGTGCTTTGGGATTACCAGGATTTGTCCGGTAGACCATTCCTTTTGTATTATTCGATAAAAGGACAAATGATCCAAGGGGAAAAATCGAGAGAGTATAAACCAATGCTTTTAATACACGTTCATCATACCGTGTTTTTTGGGTACTGAGTAAATAAAGCATAGCTTTATGTGCATCTACAGGATTTTTATACGGCCGCTTTGATACACTTGAATCAAAAGAACAGGTGACGGCGATAATTCTCGAATAAAGTGAAATAGTATCTCCTTGTATTTTCCGGGGATATCCACTCCCATCGGTCCTCTCATGATGCTCCAAAGAGACTGCCGCGATATTATCCGGCACTGAAAAATTTTTTAGAATCCGGTATCCCCAGAGCGTATGGGCGACGACCGTCTTTTTTTCTTCCATGGAGAGTTTTCGCTGACCCATTAAAAGAGTTTGAGGTACTTTCGACATTCCAATCTCATGAAGCAGGCCTGCAACCCCAAGATCGATAAGCTTATGGGGAGGAAGATTAAGATAATCACCGATCCCAAGGGCAATAATAGCGGAGTTCACGGCATGTGGTATGAGATAATTCTCTTCCGGGTGCTTCTTTGCGGTAAAATGAAGAAGAAAATCCTTATCTTCTTTCATTATTTCAATTATTTCTTTTACTTTATTGATTATTCCCGGTAAATCCAGTTCATTCTTTTTCATAAAATCTTTGATAAACGTATCAAGATAGCTGATGAGCTCAAAATAAAAATTCATTATTTTCTGATGCTTTTCCTGTTCCTGAATGGTACGATCAAGAATCCCCTCTTTAATCGTGTTCTCATCTGATAAACCCTCATCAGGTTGTAATAATGACTCGCCGTCTGTACAGACTTGGGAATAATTCCAGGTTTTTAAGCGATTTATGAGGTCAACGGTAACAGGAATATCCGGGGAAAGGATGATGTATTTTTCATCAAGATATACCGGAGTTGTAAAAAACGAATGGGGCATAAGACTGGCAACAGATATATTTTTCATATTTTAAAAAACCTCCGGTTGACCATACTCATAAAACCGATTATACTTAATTTCAATTGGTTTTCCACTAGTTTGTTCCAATAAAAATGCTTTTTTAATGTCCTTATGATAATTATAGGAGATTATTCATGAAATTTAAATCAATTTTTATTGTTTTTAATATTGTTATTGCTTTTTCATTCCTTTTCTTTTTTCTAATGCCCATAGTTATCCTTGGTTTGGACCATTTTCTCCAATTTGCATCAAACTACTGGGTCGCTTTTCTCCTGTTTATTATCCTCCTGATCATTTTTAATACCTACTTTATTATCAATTGGAAATTCTTCCGGCTTTTGGAAAATGAAGATTGGTACGGACTTATCACGTATCTTGAAAATAAAATTTACACACAGAACAGAATCTCCAAAAAATCCGTCAAAATACTTATTAATACATACCTTTGTACATCCAATACGGAAGGGATCAAAAAGCTGGCTCTTTTTTTAAAAAGGCGAAAACCGAGGTTTATTTCCGAATTCTCAATACAATTCAGTATCCCCTATTTACTTGCAGATTCCCCGGAAGAATCCGAGGCTTTCTTTAAAAAACTATTGGAAGATAAAAATCTCCAACATAAAGATTGGATCCGGTGGGATTATGGTCTTATTTTGATGCAGCAGAAAAAAAAGGCCGAAGCGATCACAGCCTTCTCTTCCCTCCTCTTTCCCGATGTAGACGCCATCATTTTTTTACTCGCTCTTTATATGTTGAACAGCCTTTGTTATGATAACCCGCGGCTGACAAATACCATCGATCTTGCAAAAAAAGAATTCATGGAACAGCATAGCCTGGATCAACTTATTGAAAAAATTGAAAAAGATAAAAACAATATTCAGATAATCAGTTTACGCTCTTCCATCCAGGAGGCCTTCAAATGGGTATATCCCGAAGCAAAAGAGTTTTTCCTGACAAAAAAGACCGAAAATAATACAAATTAATGAAAATTTTTTTTATAAGTGTATTGACTTTTAGTTTTTATTCACCATATATTATGACCATACATGCCGCTGTAGCTCAGTCGGTAGAGCAGAGGACTGAAAATCCTCGTGTCATCAGTTCGATTCTGATTGGCGGCACAGGCCGGTACCATTTTAGGTACCGGTTTTTTTTTGCCCGGAGAGTAAGACAAAACCGGGATGAAGGGTGTTGTCCGGCACTTGATTGTTCTTTTAAAAAGGAACTGATACAAAGCCTTCTAAATACTCCAATCGAAATTTAAGATTGATACAAATTCACCATCCCGGGTACGACAATTCAGGTTCTCCAACAACCCCAATGAGAATAAAATTGTACGACAACTATACCAGATATTACATACAAGTCTGATCCGCACCTCCGTAGATTGTGTAATGAGGTTATTGGCCAACCTTGTTTGTGGTCGCGGGACATCCTCCAGTGTCCGGACCGGAAAGCAGAGGGGAAAAGGGGGAAGATAGGAAGAACATTTATTCCATTTTTATTATATCGCTATAGTTTTGCATACCTTTATCAAGAATTCTTCTTACTTCTTCAAAAGATTTTCCTCTCATATCTTCGGATAATGTATCTTTCCATTTCCAAACTTCCTCAAGATTTTTAGATTTCACCCTTTCATTTATGTTTGTATTCATTATAATAATCCCTCCGGTGTAATAATTGTCAGCGGTTTTAAATATCCGTTTTGCATATTAATAGAATTAAAGATCATTATATTATCTGCTTTATATAGATGGCGGTAATTCCAGGTAACAAGGTAATCCAATTCATTTACTGTACATATTGCCACGTGTTCGGCATCGGAGATAGTATTCATTTTTTCCTGCCCCAAAATTCCGCTTTTTAAATATTCTTTTGATAGATTAAAAACCTCTTCATTTAATCGCAGGATTAGTGGTGAATACTTATTTATTGTTTTTGATAATTCAGTAAAAACAGGGAGAGGAGCATTATTAATTTCTCTGATAGTTATATCGGATATATAAAGAGAAATATTATTATTTTCATAATTATTAAAAAAAATTTCTGTAATATCCTTCCAATCTGGTCTGTCTTTATGAAATAATTGATTCCAAACAGAGGTTTCAATATAGCACTTCTTTTGTTTCATGTTTATACTATAATATATTGTGATAAATAAATAAATAGGGATTAATCATTATCATTTATTCCAATGCATTCCTCTTTTCTCTGTCAGGAACCGGGAAACATGATCGATAGCAACAAATCGGTTCATACATGGCAATACTCGGGTTTCGACATCCTGTCTGATACGGCTGGAGAAATTGCTTTTTTTCACGTTTTTTTTATTATATTATAAGAAGTTATTTATAGAACAGTCCAAGAGGTCACACGTATTGGTGCGGTTTATGTGGTAGAGATTTGTAAGGAGATTCTTACTCAAAATCAATACCTGAATTAACAGATTACAGCCGGTATCTCAGTCAGCTGGTTAGAATCCAAATATAATTTCTGAAGGTTCAGCAATTGTCCGATTTCGACCCGCATCCAAAAAACTGATTAAAATTCAAATATATAATTTAATTTTGTCTATTTACTGTATAAGTAAATTTATTAATATCTATTTTAAGTTTTTCACAAATTTTCTTAAGAATATTTAAATCATTCATTTTAAGGAAAATATATTATTATCTATTATTAAAATAAGCGCATCTGCTAAAGAAAAGT
>JAFGRV010000129.1 GCA_016934975.1 Spirochaetales bacterium
AACATCTGGCCGCAGGCCAATCGTTCCTCAGAGGGGGGTGGTATTTTGTCTCTCATCAGATAAAAAGGCTACATCGCAAATGCCTCACGATATAAAGAATTTGACAAATACATATAATATAGTATAATAAAGATGGATAGAAATTATGCGGGGATGCAATAGTGGAAATTTCAAATAATAATTATATACCAAAGAAGAATGATACCATAAAAAGCAGCAAGGAGGCACTTCTGAAAAAGAAGCATGATGAGATTATCTCTGATGCACAATCTGATACCTTTATTAATGATACTCATCATCTCTATAACGAAGTAACCTCCAGGGTTCAGCGTTCGATTACAAAAGAACAGGTGAGTCTTGCGGGCTTAGAGACCATCCGTTCCTTTTTAAAATCAGGTATGACGAAAGAAGAAAGTATTGTTTTTCTACAGGATATTGCGGATAAAACACAATTTGATAAAGAAAAAGTTCTTGATATGTACAGGGAGTCTCTTGCGGATGCCCTGAACCAGGGGAATACGAAAGCCATCGATGACCTTATCAGCAAGGTTCAGGATAATATTGAAACACTTAAAAACGAACTGGAAATGAATGAACTTAAAAAACAAAATCTTCGTTCACTTGACAACTTGTCCAGGGAAGATAATCCCGAAGATCTTATGAAAAAAGTAATTACCTCTCTTAAAGAGGATGGCCTTCCTTCCATCAATATAAAGCGGGAAAGGATCTCCGATTTACTCACTTAATCCGGAACATCAATTCACATGAAACACCTTACAACTCTTTTACTTCTTTTTGCCATTGTGCGATAATATTCAAAGCATCCAAAGGTGTTATCTTATTCAGGTTTAAAGACTTTATCCCCTGTATGATCATATCGGAGGGGGAGAATAACTGAGACTGATTTGCTTCGTTTTCAAATGTATTGTCGCTCTTTTCTATACGGACTCTTAGTTCCATGTGGTCTTTTAGAATTTTTTGAGCACGGTTGATGACTTCCGAAGGGAGTCCCGCAAGTTGCGCCACATGAATCCCATATGATTGATCTGCCGGTCCTTTTTTAATCCGTTTTAAAAAAACAATTTCACCTGCTTTTTCCAATACATCCATGGAGAGATTAAAAAGATTTTTGTGTTCTATCGATGTCAATTCATGATAGTGGGTTGCAAAGATCGTTTTTGCCTTAATATGTTTTAATATAAATTCGGAAACCGCCCATGCGATGGAAAGCCCGTCATTCGTGCTTGTTCCTCTCCCGACTTCATCGAGAATGAGCAGGCTTCTCTCTGTTGCCGACCGCAAAATGTATGCTGTCTCATTCATTTCTACCAGAAAAGTCGATTCACCCCGGGCAAGATTGTCTGTGGCACCTACCCGGCAAAAAATCTTGTCAACAATCCCTAATGTCACCTCATCTGCAGGGACAAATGATCCGATCTGGGCCATAAGGGTAATGAGAGCAACCTGGCGTAAAAAGGTTGATTTTCCGGCCATATTCGGTCCGGTAAGAAGCACAAAGGTTCCTTCTTTTTTATCGAGGTGTAAACTGTTCGGTATAAAGGTACCGTCTGCGAGGTGCGCTTCAACCACCGGGTGGCGTCCGTTTTTAATCGTTAAATGATGAGTATTGTCGATAGTCGGTTTCACAAAACCGTGAACCGTAGCGGAGAATGAAAAAGATTGAAGTACATCCAGATGGGAGACCTGCTCCGCGATAGTGAGTAATAAAGTGATCGTATCTTTGACTCGATTTCGAATCTCTATAAAAAGGTTTTTTTCAAGTTCGACTATTTTTTCGGATGCCGAATTTATTTCGGTTTCATGCTCCGTGAGTTCATTTGTGGTAAACCGTTCGGCAGAAACAAGGGATTGCCGCCGGATAAAATGGTCCGGAATCAGATGAAGATTGGATTTGGTCACTTCAAAAAAGTAGCCGAGAATCTTGTTATACCGTAATTTTAGGGAAGAAATCCCCGACTTTTTTTTCTCTGCTTTTAAGAGTTCCTCTAAAATCGACCGGGTGTTTTCTTTTATATTGCGTAAAGAATCAAGTTCCGGATTGTAGTCCGGTTTAATAAGATTCCCTTCGTTAAGCAACAGTGACGGATCTTCCAGAATGGAAACATCAAGTAAATGAAAGAGTTCTTCTATTATTGTTCTCTCATTCTTTATAGGTTCCCAGAATTGATGCATTTCAGGTGAGGATATGATTAATTCATAAATGGCAAGGACATGCTTAAAAGAAGACTTTACCCCGAGAAGATCTTTGGCATGTGCCCTGTCCATGGCGATTTTTGCCGATATACGCTCAAGGTCAAGGATTTTCCCTAATAATTCCCTTAAATTGGATAAAAGAATCTGATTCCTGTATAAAAAATTTACAATAGTCTGCCGCCCTTCGATCTCGGTTTTTTTTATAAGGGGTGCGAGAATCCACTTTTTTAATCGACGGGCCCCCATGGAGGTCCTGGAATAATCCAGGATTTCAAGGAGGGTATATTTACTGCTTCCATCCTGCAAATTCCGTACTAATTCCAGATTACGCTGTGTTGATTCATCCAAAGAAACGATATTATCTTCGGAATAAACAAAAAGTGATGTAATATGAGGAAGCATACTTTTTGAAGTCTCACTAATATAGTCGATAATGACCCCGGCAGCGGATATTTCAGGTGAAGTATCCCGGAGGCCGAAACATTTCAGATTTGCAAGGGCAAACTGTTTTTTTAAAATTGCATTATTTGTTTCAAAATCAAAATTCCAGTCGGGATATCTATTAATAACCACATTGCTCCGTTCGGAAAGTATCCTGCTTACCAGATTGTCTTCTTCCAGAATCGATTCCTGGATAATCACTTCTTTAGGATTAAGCCGGAGAAGTTCCCGTTTTAAGCGTTCCCCGCGCTCTGTGAAGGGAAAAGATGTGGCATAGAATTCGGATGTTGAAAGATCAATGTAAGCCATGGAAAAGATATCTCCCGATTTCCCAAAGGCGAGGAGATAATTATTCTCGTTTTTCTCAAGGAGATTTTCATCTATAATCGTTCCGGGAGTAATCACTTCCACAACCTCCCTGTCTACAATCCCCTTGCCCGGGGTCGGTTGGGAAGTTTGCTCACATATGGCGATCTTTTTTTGCGCTTTTAAGAGTCTTAAGATATAATTTTGAGCAGCATGGTATGGAATCCCGCACATAGGAATTCCATGACGCTGAGTAAGTGTGAGGTCAAGTATCCGGGAAGCCTCTTTTGCATCCTGCTCAAACATTTCATAGAAATCACCCAGCCGGAAAAACAGAATTGAATCCCTGTACTTTTGTTTTATTTTCTTATATTGTAACATCATTGGTGTTGCCACGGTCATCGTAAAATCATTATATTAAATGTAGAGGGGAGAGACAATATGGAGATAGAAAGAATAGAAAATATTCCACCACCTCCTGAAATAAATGAGATGGAAAAAGTTCCGGAAAACATAAAAACTCCGGAACAACCGGTAGAAGAGGTAGAAGATCCTGAAAGGGTTGTTGACTTATTTGCTTAAAATTATATAATACATAAGGAGTTGAGGTTGTGTTTATATCTTGATCTCTTATGGCTAAAAATGATATGAATACGGAAGGGATTAAGCGGTGGTAATGTATTGTAGATTAATTCATAAAACGGACAGGTATGGCTATGCAGAATAGTATTTTCTATGCAGAAGATGATAATCGTATTTATATAAAAGCCCAGGGACATATAACTGCACAGATTTGTTTTGGTCTCAGGCAGAGAGTATTTGACCGGTTGGATGCGTTTCCTAAAATTAAGGGTATTTTTGCCGATCTTTCTACGTGCGAATATATGGATTCAACATTTATGGGGCTTCTTATCGGTTTTAACAAGAAATTTAATCATATTGATAATAATAAACTATGTATCATTCATCCTTCGCCGGAATCCCTCGCCCACCTTTCGGATTTAGGACTGGATGATATTCTCGCGTATTGTAATGACGATATGCCTTTCCCGAAAGAAATGGAAATAATCTCTCAAAAGGAGAAAATATCCGCTGAATTCATACTCAAAGCACATGAAAATCTTATTGAAGTCTCCGACGACAATAGAAAAAGATTCAAAATCGTAAAAGAGTTGCTCACAAAACAGATCAAGAAATAGACGTTTCCCCAACCTGTCAGGTTTACTATAAATTCCCGAACAATTATTACATTCCCATAAAAATAATGCAAATTTCTGCTTTTATCTCCGCCAAGTCTCATTTAAAAAAAAAGACCTGCCTGGTTTCATTACCTTGCAGGTCCTTTATTAAAAGGGGCTACTTTTTTTTTCTACTTTATAATGAAAGTACTCGTCCTAAAAAGAGGATTGCACCTGTATCATCATTAACAATTAGGAATATAAATGGATGATCTATAGTCATCGTTGCTTCATCGGGCATGGATGATTCGGGAAATACGATCGCCGTTGCCGCGGAGGCTTCGGTTCCTTTTTCATCCACCGCTACAAAAGACTGATGAAAAACATCCCCGATAAAGAGATTACGTTCTCCATTTATCCCTGAAAAATCCGCCAGGGAGCTGTTGAAAGCGTCTGTCATCCCGAGATCCTGGAGAAGGTTTTTCAGTGAATTTGCCCATCCAAAGCTGAATTGAGGCAATGTCAGGTGGACATTATGTGGTATCATCGCCTCTTTCATCTCCGTAAGCTGATTAAGGCTAAAATTATTCTCAAAATCAGTATAAAATCCATTTTCCGGGAGAATAATGATCATCGAGTTATTTTTTTCACCCTGGTAACGAAGTTTTACCGCTTTATATTCCCCGGGAACTTCATAAAATGGGGATGTGGTGATTTGGAACATCATTTGAGCGGGAACAATAGTTCCATCCAACCTATTGAACAATCCGGCCTGGGTATCCGCTGCATTAAAAGGATCAAACCAGTTTGCTTTAAAGTAGATCGCGTTTGTCAATACCAGGCGGGTCACCGGACTTATGGCACCTTCGGGGATCAGGTCATTGATCCTGTTTTCGGTTTCCTCGCTTACCCAGGAATTAATGAGGAGTCTGCATGGTTCAGGCTCGCTTATAAAATCGACAGTATTCATGGCCGCACCGTAATGAGTCGCCAGGATATCGAGATAATCGGGGACAAAGTAATATCCCTGTTGTCCCCATGTGCTGTTCGCGATATGGAGCTTCAGATTATCTCCCATGACGCCCGGCGGTTCATCCTGTTCACTGGTAAGGGCTATTTCCAATCCATTAAAGGCATTATGAAGTCTCTCCTCCTGTAGATTAAAATGCATGGTGTCGGCTATTTGAGACGCAGTATTTCCGTTTGCCCCTGCAACACACATCCCGAAGGCATAGGAAATACTCACCGGTGAAAAGAAAAGATTCCCATCATCCCCTTTAAGCCCGTGAAAACAATCAAAAGCAAATAAATTGTTTCCGTCAACCACAGACTTGAGCTCGCCATTTTCAAGTTGGGGGTCCATATTTCGTGCCAGTTCGGATCCTATGATTATAATCTCACCCTGACCGGGAAATTCCGATATGAGACCCACATAAAATTGTGCGATCAATAACGCATCGACAATATCGATTGTACCGGTTCCATCAACATCTGCCGTTTCCCGGTTAAAGTTCTCCGGATTTAATCCCACGTAATATTGCGCAACCAAAAGGGCGTCTACAATATCCGTGACATTATCGCCATTTGTATCACCTAAATGTGACTGGGAAAAGGCGCAGGGTATTGTCATGAAACTTATGAAAATGATGAGAAAAAATAAAAATAAGAAAAATCGGTTTTTTGTAAACATCATTTTTTCCTCCTTTATGTTATTGATATGATTATATTCCCGGAAACAACTTTGTTATTAAACTTTTTAGCTCTATTTGTTGAAATTTCTTAATTAAAGAATTGTATTTATACTTATACTTATTGATGGACAGGGATTTTGTATGTAAAAGTGCTTCTATGTGAGGAAGATGATCATGTGAAAAGAGAAAATTGATACAAATCAGGGGATTTTTTATCAGCCAATTAGCCTATGCTTATTTTAAGTGTTTGCCCTATTCCAATGTGGAAGAAAACAGGGTAGGTTTAAAATAGTGAAGTATAAAAAAAAAAGGGCACATGGTGTGCCTGCTAAAAATGAAATGAAAATTAAAAACGGAGAATTAAAAAATGAAACATCAACCTCGAATTATTATTCTTATATTTCTTTTCTTCCTTATAAATACGTTTCTCTATTCCCAGGCTTTACCGGATGATGATTACTTGCATGCATCGGGAAACAAGATTCTTGACCACAATGGGAATGAGGTCTGGCTTACCGGGAGTAATTGGTATGGTTTCGAGACCCAGATTAATGTTGCCCAGGGGCTTACGGACAGGAATTACCGGGATATCCTGAACATTACCGCGGAGCTTGGCTTTAATGTGTTGCGGCTGCCTTTAAGTCTTGATATTGTGTATACATGGAGTCAGGGGGGCGGGGCGGTCCCCACGGATGTTAATACGACGGTAAACCCGGAATTCGCGGGGAAAACGAGTCTTTATATTTTCGAAGCCATTATCGCCCACTGCAAAGAAATCGGGTTAAAAGTAATCCTTGATATCCATAATGTCATGCCCGGGCAGAATGAGTATCCTCTCTGGTATGACAATTCCCATCCCGTGAGTCATTGGATCGCGGCATGGCAATATCTTGCTGCCAAATACGTGAATGACGATACGGTGATCGCCATGGACCTGAAAAATGAACCCCACGGCAATCCCTATAAAACTTCCGGATTCGCCAAGTGGGATGGTTCAAGTGATGCGAATAATTTTCGAAAAGCCTGCGAGGATGCAAGTGCCGCGATTCTTGGTATTAATCCGAATCTCCTGGTCCTTGTGGAAGGGATCGAGGTGTATCCCAAGGCTGGTTTTACCTGGGCCACGGCAGGGGAGTACGATTTCAATCATAACTGGTGGGGTGGAAATCTCCGTGGGGCCCGGGATTACCCGGTGAATCTTGGTTCACATCAAGCCAGTCTCGTTTATTCACCTCATGACTACGGCCCGAGTGTTTATTCACAACCCTGGTTCGAGGGTAATTTTAACAAAGATACGTTGTTAGATGATGTGTGGAGGCCCAACTGGTTTTATCTTTATGAAGAAAATACTGCGCCATTATTAATCGGTGAATGGGGAGGACCCCTGGAAGGGGACAACCTCACCTGGATGACTGCCATCCGGGATTTTATTGCCGGGCACCGGCTTCATCACACCTTCTGGTGTTTAAACCGGAGTTCTATCGGAACGGAAGGTATTTTTACCGGAGGAAACTGGGATGGTGTGGATATGGATAAAATGGCCTTTCTAAAACCTGCCATGTGGCGTGATTCAAAGGGCCGGTTTGTCGGACTTGACCATCAGGTCATTCTTGCCGGGCATTTGTCCGATCCCGGGGATTCCCATACAAATGTCACCATTCTTAATGGCGGAACAATTAATACCCCGGTTCCGACCTTGGAACCAACCCCCATACCACGTTCCTCTTATTATGGCGAAATGAAGGTCCTCTATAAATGCGGTGACCCGGATCCCGTGAGCGATCAGATGAAACCCCAGTTTACTATTGTGAACACCGGAAACCGGACTATTTCCATCGCCGATCTCACTGTTCACTACTATTATACAAAGACCGGTGTCATGCAGGAGGTGTTTAATGTTGATTACGCGCCGGTGGGAACGGCGAATATTATCGGAACATTTTATGACGGGTATGTGGAAATCGGGTTCAGCGTCAGTGCCGGGAATATTGAGGCGGGGGGTAATTCCGGAGAAGTACAGCTCCGGATTAATAGAACCGATCATTCGGCGTACGATCAATCCGATGATTACTCTTTTGACCCGGCGAAAGATACCTACGCGGAATGGGACCATATTCTCCTGTTTTTAGAGGGCGAGCTTGTCTGGGGGACACCCCCGGGTGGGATGGTGGAAGATCCCACACCCGCGCCGACTCCTGCATCAACCCCGGATCCCACACCCGCTCCGACAAACGACGGCACACCGGATACTACAGATGGTCCTCCCTCGTACATGAATGGGGATGTGAATACCGATGGCAAGATCGATATTGTGGACGCCCTGCTCATCGCCCAATACTATGTCGGGATGGCACCTGTGAAATTTAATGTGGCTGCGGCAAATGTGAATGGTGATAATAAGGTTGATATTGTGGATGCTCTCCTTGTTGCCCAATATTATGTCGGGATATTGCCTGGATTTTCCCTGGGATAATTCCGTTTTTTTATTGACCTTTAAATCATGATAATGATATAATCTCTTTCGTATTAAAAATAAGCAGTTAAACTGTTCCGGAAAGAAAGTACACATACGTCGATTATGTCACGAATCACCACCATAGCTAAAAGGCTTGTATTATTAATCCCTCTCTTTGTTATTATTCCTACGGTCAGCCTCCTTGTTTTTTTTAATAAACCCCTCACTATTTTCCCCGGAAAGGATTACAGAGACAGAATAGTAGATTATGCTGATGATGAACTGGGGGGAAATTCCCGGATCATTGCTTTTAATGTTCTCGAAAATAAAATTATTTTTACCTATGTCCTCGGTAAAAGCGGTATTTCTTCTTTTGCCGGTATCAGTTTTGATGTTTCATTACTCGATATTTCTGCTTATGATATCATGGAAATTCATATAGCTGCCACAACTCCCGCTCATTACCTTATCAACCTCATGGCTTTTATTGAAGGTGAATCACGATTATCCGAACTCGATACCTTTGCTCATTTCAATAAGGAGATTGATGTCAAAGCGGCGAACCAGGTTTATAAGATTGATGTCACAAAACTGGTAAAAACCGAATATGATAAATTGGGAAGGATGTATAAAAAAAAACCGGGAAATAACAGACCGACACAATTATTATTTATTCATCTGAAAGAAATGATAAATGTTGATAATATGCAAGAAAGCAGTTGGTCTTTTGATAAAGTAAAAACAATCATAATAGAAGAGATTAGTTTTCACCGGTCCAACAGATTCTATTATTTACTTCTTGTCATCGCTGTTATCCTCTATTATGGGGTTTATTTTTCATGGAGACTCCTCCGGAAGAAGCCGGGAATTCATAATGTACACCGGAAGAACAGGAATCTTCCATTTATTCAATTGAAGGTAGAATCCTATGAAGAAGAAGATTTAAAAAAAATAATGTCCGCATTACAGGAACATGTTTTTGAACCGGAATTTTCTATCCATACTGTGTATAATATCACCGGGCAATCCACAAAAAGGATCGTCATGATTATTCAGGATAAATATGATTTATCCTTTAAACAGCTTGTGAACTCCATCCGTTTAAATGAGGCAAAACGGCTTCTTTTAAAAAGTGATTTGAAGATCTATGATATCGCCTTTAAAATCGGATATAATAATAATACCTATTTTTGCAAACTCTTTAAGAAGCACTTTGGAGTAACCCCGAAAGAATACCGGTCCGGGCAGATGGGGGAATAAGGCGCGGGATTACAGCCGTGTTAGAAGTGGCTCCCCAGTATGATAGCGGTTCGCGAGAGAAGGTCTTCTATGGAAACAGGTTTGATAATATAGCTTTTGATCCCAAGGACAAGGGCTTTTAAAATCGTATTCTTTCTGCTCATGGCAGAGAGTATAATAATCGGGAATTTTATCTTGTGATTTTTAAGGAATTGAATCACTTCGAATCCCCCGATTTCCGGCATTTTAATATCCAAAAAAACAAGATCGTAATGACGGGATGTTACATCGGTAAGAAATTCTTTTCCATCTGCATAAGATGTGACGTTCCATCCGACCTCGGTAAAAATAAGATTAATAAAATCTCTGATATACTCGTCGTCATCGACAATTGCCAGGGAAAGAGTACCGTAGTGCTGAAATTGGAGCTTAAATTTTTCCAATTCCTCCTGCCCGAAGGTCAGAATAAAATTACTCTCACTTTTTTCCTGTATCTTGGGATTAATAACAAAATCTTCCTTGATAAGTTTTTTTCCGTCAGGATGAAATTCCCTTACATTTAAATCCAGAAGTCCGGTCAATGCCTGTTCAAGGTTTTTATTGACAGATATCCCCCTCACTTTTTCATGGTCATTAAGCATTCTTTCCAAACCGGAATAGGGAGTGATGATTTTAATAAATGCGGGATCGGCCCCGGGGGTTTTTAGAAGTGTTTCACAGAGCAGAATGATATCTTCTTCTATAATATCATCCTCATTGATATCATGAAGAAAAAGAAGAATTTTAATTTTCATAAGATGAAAAAAATCGATAAGTTCCGCTATTTTATAACGAAGCAACCCTATTTTATCCCGGTTTAATCCCTTTGCAATTTCAATAAAAAGGATATCCTCGTTCAGGTGTGCTTCGATAATGCAGGGAGTCTTATCTATCTCGAGTTTTATGGCAAGTATTCTGGAAAGCGCATCAAATAAGGTATCAATCTTTAAGGGCTTTTGAATTATTTCTTTTACATTAAAGTGAGAGGCATTGTTCAAGACTGATTGTGTGATCTGCGGAGAAAATAGAATTGCCGGAATGAGCGCAGTATTCGGATTATCCTGTTTTGCCTCCAGTAATTCCATTATATTTATCCTCGGTAAATCCGAATCAATAATCATGAGATCGGGAAGGACCTTCCGCATGGCGAGCATACCGCTGAACCCGTCTTTTGCAGAGGTAATGGAGATGGGATAGGGTTTTAGTTTTTCTTTTAAATATGCATGAATAAGGTCTGATTTATCAATAAGGAGTACCTGTTTCATATTTTCCCCGCCTCTTTAAATTTATAGAAGGAAGGGTCGAGTGTCAATAGGGTAAAATATCCCGTTTTTTTTTAAAAATGATAAGCATCGTTATCTGCAATCCACCGCAATATCCCCGCCATATATTATACTTTTGCATGAGGCCAAAAAGTTCAATTATTTTTGCTCATAAATTCAATAAATAACCATTAAAAATGTAACCATGAGATTTACACCCGGTATATTCTTATTTATATAAAGAAACATTATAAAAAAAAGGAGAACTTAATTATGAAGAAAATTGTTTGTATCCTGATAATTGCGTTTGTCATCGCTGTTATCCCATTATTCGGAGCTGATATTCTCGGTGATTCGAATAATGATAGTATGATTGACATTGTTGATGGATTGCTGACTGCTCAATTTTATGTTGGCTTAGATCCTCAAGGATTTGTTCCGGGTAATTCCGATGTCAATGCACAGTATGGAATTGATATTGTGGACGCCCTGCTTATTGCCCAATATTATGTAGGGCTGATGAGTGAATTCCCCGGGGCAGGGGGTGTAAAACCCGCTTTGCATCAGTTTTATACGGAGTACGAAGATACAATTGTCCCATCTGCTCCCGGTTACACACTCCCTCTTGATACGGAAAGCATCACCAATTACAGCGAGATGGATTCACGTTTTAGTCTTGCCGGCGTGAATCACCTTCTTTCTGCAAACGGTTTTGCAGTAAAAGAATATAATTTTTCCAAGGCCGATGATATTTTCAGTGCGTATGAATATCTCAGCGGTGCCACACCCACTATACTCACAGCCGATCTTCTTCTTCATTGCTATCATATACTTTTCGATTTTGCCCTGAAAGAAATAGAAGAAACATATTTTTATGATGATATCAAGGCTCTTACCCAGGCACTTTTATCCGGAGCTCAGACAGCGTATAATCTGAATACCGGTGATCTGAGGGAGGCACATTTCCGGAATTATGCATTTTTTGCCGTTGCCCATGCCTTGATTAATCCCGGAAGCACTATTCCGGAAGAAGTCTCGGAATTCGTTGAATCCGAACTGGAAAAAATAAATAATCACGCGGGATTTTTCCCAAGCGATATTTTTATCTACGATGAGGATTATTCTCAGTATGTGCCCCGGGGTCATTATACGAGAAGTCCATTGCTTGAAGATTATTTTAAAACCTTTATGTGGTATGGGAGAATGGCGTTTCTCTTAAAAGGTGCAAATCCCTGGGGACCCGGGGAAGAAGCTCTCATCAGCCCTTATGATGCGAAGATTCAGACAATGCAGGCTGCCCTGATGGCAGAATCATTAAAAAAAGTCATGGTAGATAACAGGAGTGGTAAAGCTATCTGGGACCGGATGTATGGAGTGACTGCTTTTTTTGTGGGATTGGCAGATGATCTTACACCCTATGAATATGCCGATGCCGCGGAAAAAGT
>JAFGRV010000130.1 GCA_016934975.1 Spirochaetales bacterium
ACATTAAAAATAATACTCTGAAAGACCGCTATACTATAATAAATTCTATAGGTAATATTCAAAAGAATAATACCTATGTAGCACATGATTCGGACCGAAATATAAAAGTGGTCATAAAGATTTTACCTTTCCATAATTTAAATAAATGGAAAGAATACGATCTTTTCATAAGAGAATCAGAGACATTAAAAAATTTTAATCACCCGGCAATTCCAAAGTATATAGATTTTTTTAAATTAGAATCCGAAGGGCATGACACGATATTTTGTATGGTCCAGGAATTTGTAGAAGGAATGAATCTGGAAGAAAAAATAAAAAAGGGTTGGCGTATAAAGGAGAAGGATGTCATTCTTATAGCTAAAGCCCTCTTACTTATTTTAAAATATTTACAGAGCTTTAAACCTCCCGTAATCCATCGGGATATTAATCCACGAAATATTTTAATAAATTCGAATAATGATATATTTTTAGTTGATTTCGGAGCTGTTCAAGCTGCATTTTTAAACGATCATATCGGTACCCAGACAATTGTCGGTACGGCCGGTTATATGCCGATGGAGCAAATTATGGGGAGAAGCAGTGAAGGCACGGATCTGTTTGCATTAGGAATAACTATAATTTTTTTATTAACCCACACAGATCCAATTAATATACCTATGATAGATATGAAAATTGATTACAATTCTTTAATTAATGTATCGGATAAAATGTCTCTATTTATTGATAATTTATCTGATCCCGATGTCTCTAAAAGGTTTAAAAATGCGGAAGACGCACTTTTGTTTTTAAAGAAGCCATTACATGCGAAACCATTAAATAATACGACAGTAGAAAAAGTGAGAATAATTAAAAGTGAAGAAAATCCGGTTTTTGATTCGGAATGGGAACAATTCAAATATGAATTTATTAAAGATATAAGTGAGAATTACAGTGATTTGTATGACGGAAGCACCTAATCCTCCAAATATATCAATGATTTGATTGGTAGTATGCTGTTTTATTTCACCTTCGTGTTTTAAAAAAGGAACGTGAAACAAGATAGCCTGGTGCAGTCTGGTCAACTATATAATTCGGGGAAAGATATGGAACCTTCCAAAAAAACAAAAATAAAAATATGCTGCATCATGTCTCTTCAGGAAGCAAAACTGGCGATTACTTATGGCGCTTCTGCGATTGGTCTCGTCTCCGCGATGCCGAGTGGTCCCGGTGTGATACCGGAAGATCGGATAAAAGATATAATTCATGGTATTCCGGAGAATATTTCTACCTTTTTACTCACCAGCGCGCAAAGGGCGGAAGATATTATTATTCAACAAAAAAAATGTAAAGCAACGACAATACAAATTTGTGACAGACTGGAAAGGGGAGGGTATGATGATATACGACGGGCAATCCCCGGGATTTTCCTGGTGCAGGTAATTCATGTGAACGGAAAAGAGTCGATTGATGAGGCGGCAGCCGTATCACAATTTGTAGACTATATTTTACTGGATTCCGGGAATCAATCTCTCCTGGTAAAAGAGCTGGGTGGTACGGGAAAAACTCATGACTGGTCTATAAGTAAAACAATACGGGAAAAACTGGATATCCCTGTCTACCTGGCAGGGGGCTTGAATAGTTCTAATGTTTCGGAAGCGATTGAAATGGTCAGACCTTATGGGGTTGATGTTTGCAGCGGTATCAGAACACATAACCGGTTAGACGAAATAAAATTGGCTCATTTCACGGAGTCTGTTCGTGGTACCTTTGTTTAGCCGGAAAAAGATTTACTTAAATTATTTTATCGATAAGAACGAATGTAATATCATCATCAAAATAATTGCTGCCTTTCCATTCGAAAAGTTTTGCCGAGAGCCCGGAAATCAATCTCCCCGGTCCCGTATTATTTTCTTCCAGATATGCAATAAGTCTTTCCTGTGAGAATTGGATCCCCCTGGAATCTTTGCATTCGGTAAGTCCGTCTGAAAAAAGGCAAATTCTATCGTTTTTCCCGAGTTTAACATTATATTCCACAAATTCAGGGTTTTCCCTGAATCCTAAGGCCGGTCCTTCGGCACGAATCGTATGTGTTTCCCCGCTATTGCACAACAGAAGCGGGTAGTGATGACCGCCCCTTGCACAGCGGGTTATTCCTGTCCGGGTATCGATGATTCCATAGATTATGGAAACGAACTGAAAAGGTTCCCGTCCGTAGAGGTGTTTGTTAAGACGGCATAATACATCAGCCGGACCTTCTATCCTGTCAGGACTATTGGTAAGAATATTATTCATTTCAGCGGGATTAAGGAGACGGTGGATGAGGAGCGATGTTATGGTGGCGATGATGCCGTGGCCCATTACATCAAAGGTGTAGAATGCCAGCCTGGAATTATCCAGATGATAGAAACCAAAGAAATCACCGGCCCCGAAGGTTGCGGGGATGAAAAGCCAGTCGATACAGTAGCCGTCTAAAATCAGCCCGTTTTCCGGAAGAAGTTTTTTTTGCATGGATATGGTTTTTTCAAGTTCAAGGTTTATGCTTTTTTGCCGTTTTTTTCGATTTGAAATATCTTTTATCTGGATGATGATTCCCTGCACAGATACCTCATCTTTATCCGGTAAAAGATTAAAAAAGAGGTTTTGTCCTGTATCTGATAATAGATGAGTGAAACTGATCTCTGCATGAATGGGAGGATTATTATGGATACTTAAAAGGCAATCATCAAAAATGATCTGTCTTTTCCCGGAAACCTGTTCGTATTGTGGAATTGATATGGGCATACCTGTCAGAGAATCCCGAATTTCCATTATCTCTATAATTTCTTTTCCTGAAACAAAGTCACTTTTCATGCAAAAGAGGTCTTGTGCCTGGTCGTTCATGAAATGAATCCTTGAATCGGAGTCCACAACAATTACAGAGCCGCCAATGGCATTTATAATCGAGGTAATAAAGTCCGATTCCTTTATGGTCCTGTTCCTTTGGTGGAATTGGTGGAGGGCAACCTCGATTGTAACGAGGAGAGTCCGGTCATTGTATGGTTTTATGATATAGCCGTAAGGGTGGGAAGATTTCGCTTTTTCGATGGAAGCCCTGTCTGAATAGGCAGAGAGGAAAACCACCGGGATATCAGAGGATTTTTGTACCTGTTTGGCAACCTCTGTGCCGTCCATTTTACCTTCAAGCTTGATATCCATGAGTATAAGGTCAGGGGAGCAGGAGGATGTAAGTTCGATTGCCTTGTGTCCGTTTGATGCGGTGCCGACAACTTCATATCCTGCCTGGCAGAGACTTTCCTCTATCTCCAATGCTACAATTGCATTGTCTTCGACGATGAGAATTCGTTTTGGTGAGGCAGGTCCCCCTGAATTGCGACTATTTCCCATGCACTTCCCCGCTATAACGTTTTAAGGACAAAGAAGAGTTATCCTGCTCAGTACATTCCTTCCGGAGAGGGTTCTTCTCTGTTTTTATCTTTTGTACCCAACAGTATTATACACTAAATTTAAAAAAAGGGGTATTGTTTTTTTTATTATTTACTTGCGGATGAGTAGATTATGACGGTTCCTCCTCAAAATATAATCATAATAAAACTCTTGTTGAAACTACTATTATTGGAATCGGATACTGTTCAAAAATCAAATTGGAGAAAATATACTTATTTATCTCTATAACTCTTGCATAGTAAGTTGAGTTTTTCTATCATAACTAGAGGCATTTCTTGACATATTTTAAAACTGTGGTATTAATACTATTATGTGATAAAAGTGTATTCAGTGTATTTAGTATATAGACGGTACATAAAAATATGAGGGAGGACAGCAAGTTATGAAACAAAGGTATTTTTATATTCTATTCATATTCTGCGTGTTGATAATATCAGGATATTCTCAGGAACCAGGCGAATTTTCGCTTAATCTTTCTCCCGGGGGGATATTGCCGTTTCCCGTGACTATTGGCGATGCCACTGATGATTATTTTAGTATCGGCGGGGGCATAGGATTGAAAGGAGAGTATGTTCTTCCTGAAACACCATTTGTTATTGTGGGCGGCGGACTTGATTATGTCCTTGCACCAAGTAATGAAGCCGTTACCACTTTAAATACTAGTTTTTCTTATCTCTCTCTTACCGGCAGAGGGGGTGTTATTTTTGAGGTGATACCTAATATTTATTTTGATATTATTGGATCGGCCGGTTATTACCTTATTTTCGGTGAGGGTTCGGTTGGGAGCGGACCATCTTTTGGCGGAGAAGCAGGAATTGCATTCCGACTTAATAAAAATTTAAGTATCGGTGTCAATGGCTCATATACGAATTATTGGAATTTCAACCAGGAAAGCCCGGGATTCCATGGTGTCGGAATAAATATCGGCGCACGCTTCAGTTTTGCCGGGCAGAAAGAAACAAATCTTGAGATAAAGGATATAGAGTTTTACCCGGTTTTTCCGGTATTTTATAAATATTATGATGAGAATCCGATCGGTGAGATCGTCATAAAGAATAATGAGAAAGGCCCGATTAAAGATGTTAAGGTAAGTTTTTATATCAAACAGTATATGGATCAGCCGAAGTTATGTACTACAATTCCCGAGTTAAAGGACAAGGAAGAAAAAAAGGTTTCTATTTATTCATTATTTACTGATAATGTCCTTGGGATAACCGAAGGAACAAAAGTTCTTGCAGAGATTCAGACAGAATACAAATACAGAGATGAAAAACAGACCGGGAAACTTGTCGAGTCGATTACAATCCAAAATAGAAATGCAATGACATGGGATGATGATAATAAAGCAGCTGCCTTTGTTACTGCGAAAGATCCCGCTATTTTAAGATTCTCGAAAAATATAGCGGGTGCTACAAGGGACAAGGGCTCAAAAGCAATAAATACCAATTTCAGATTTGCTTTTGCCCTTTTTGAAGCATTAAGAATTTATAATGTTAATTATGTCATTGATCCGTCAACACCATTTGCCGAATTTTCCAAAGCAAAGGTGTCTGTAGACTTTTTACAATTCCCAAGACAGACCCTGGAATACAAAGCCGGTGATTGTGATGACCTTTCAATTCTTTATTGCAGTTTATTGGAAGCTATCGGGATCGAAACATCTTTTATTACAATCCCCGGACATATTTTTATGGCCTTTTCCACTAATATTCCCGATATCCAGGGAAGGAAATTATTTAATAATCCGGAAGACCTTATTTTTCATGAGGGAACAACATGGGTACCTGTTGAAATCACTATGATCCAGAAGGGTTTTCTTAAGGCCTGGGAAACCGGGGCAAAAGAATGGAGAGACGGGGAAGCTAAAAAAACAACCGGATTCTTCCCGATCCATGAAGCCTGGAAACGGTATGAGCCGGTGGGATACGCGAAGGATGATAAGGAACTCGCCGAACCTGATTATGCAAAAATGACGGCACTCTACGTAACGGAGATAGATAATTTTACGGAAAAGCAAATATCCGGGCGGGTAAATGAATTGACAGCAGCGATTAAAAAATCGAACAGCCCGGAAAAGTTAATTAATCAGCTTGGTGTTCTTTACGCAAAATACGGCTTATTGGATAAGGCGGAGAAAGAGTTTTTAAGAATAATAAAAAGCAAGGATAATTTCAGTGCTATCATAAACCTCGCGAATATTTATTATATCAAAGGGGATTATTTAAAGGCGATTGACTATTATACCATGGCATATAAGCAAAAATCAAAGCATGCAGTTGTTCTCATCGGCCTTGCAAAAGCACATTATGAGCTTGAGAATTACGGATCTGTCAAAAAAGTCTTTGCGGAACTGGAAGCTGTGAGTCCGGATCTTGCAAAGAAATATGCGTATCTCGCTTCGAAAGATGAAGGTGAAGGACGGGCTTATTCCCAGGCTCTAAAAGAAGAAGTTGAATGGGACGATTAGGTTTGTCATGATCTTTACGATTCGTTTTTAATATGTGAATGAATTGTTATCATAGTAATAAAAAGCCCTGAAAGCTTATAGTTTTCAGGGCTTTTTTTATCAACATAAGAAAGCCACTGCCGTTCAATAAACAGCAGTGGCTTTTTCTATTGTTATGATTGAATGACGTGGTTGATAACTTACTATTGTTTAATCAGCCGGTTGAATTCATCATTTTCCTTGTTTAATTCGTTAAAAGGTTTCTCATATATTTTTTCACCTCTTACAATAATTGTGATAAGCGGATTCTGGTCAATACTTTTGACGATGAATTTACGTTGGTATGTACCATTAAGAAGATCCCCTAAATCTCCTTCCATGGGACGTCCTTCCGAGGATTTAACGATAATCTCTTTGTCATAACCGGGGCCGAGAAGATTCTTAAATCTGTCCATGGGTGTCACATTAATTGTCATGAGTGCTGATCTTGGGAGTGATGTCATCTCTCCCGTTTTAATTGTCAATTTGCTATCCGGGACCATATCAACATACTTCTGAACTTCGTTTTCACGACGGAATTCCTCTCCATTTTCAGTTTTCCCTGTGGCAATAATATGAAATTTAAAAATACCGGGGGTCACAAAGTTTTTATAGAGTCCGGTGTAAATTCCATCATCCGGATATTTATCCCCATCAATCCCTTCATCATTAAATATGATGTCCGTATCTGTTATGATTGGGGGTAATTTCGTATGGTCTACTTGTAAAAGTACGTAGTTTTTCTTATCGAGTAATGATAATGGTTCTTCGGATATGATGTCCGGGACTTCCTTTATTCGATCCATAGACACAATATTTTTGTTGTGCCAGTTTCCGATAGCGGATTCCGGGCGTGTTACTCTGGCGATAACTTGGGCACCTTTTAAGCGTCTATTCTTTTCTATAAGACGGGCTTCTATGAGCATTTTATCCGCGGTGTTGTATTTTTCCTTATCAAGAAGTATTTTCATGTTTAAATCGGATTTGGTCATAACACTGTAGTTGTAAACAACCGGTGTTTTTTCAGAGGGGTTTTTTACTTCAATAATCCAGGTACCTACATTCTTGGGATTATCCAGCAGTTCTCCTTCTACGGTAATATTAGAATATCCATTTTCTATAGTCGTTGGTTTTAGCCGTGTCCCGTCCGGGGTGATAACATGAAAATAGAGGAGTTCTTTTTTGGATGATTCCCAGGATATTGTAAAGCTGAGTAATGAATCAAGACTTGTGACCAGAACTCTGTGGTTTTTTGCTGGTCCCGGATAAATGGTATCCGGCGGATCGACTGAAAAGTCAAGAGAGTTCATATGACCCATAATTTTTTCCAGGAATGGGAATAAATTCGGTTCCGTTGCGGGTTCCCCGAAATTGTAGGTTGTAAATCCGAAGGGATTGCCGCCGGTGCCGATATTTGTATTGACACTTATATTCTGCAATGATGTATGGTTGACATTATCCGCGCCGGTCCCCATTCCGATAGTGTAAATTTGAATACCATCGGATACAAATCCGGATAAATACGAACTATCTGCCGGATCGGATCCTAAATTCCATGCACCGTCGCTTAATAACAGGATGACCCGTGAGCGTCCGCTTGACCCGGAGGCAGTTGTCAGCATGGTTCTTGCGGCGTCCAGTCCGTATTGGGTGGGTGTGGAATTCCAGTTTACGGGAATTCCTGTGGTAGATCCGGGTGAGCCCGGGATCGTGAGACAATCACTGCAAACAATATCTTCACCGCCAATATCATTCTTTATGCCGGTAAATCCACTGAAAACCGCGAGATCTGTCGGTGGAGTGTATCGATTGCCGTAATCGTCGGGATTTGATGCAGGGGCAGGCTTTGCCGGGAAAATTGCCACACCGAGTCTGCTGTCACTTGCAAAAGTGCCCAGACGGTCTACAAAATATTTGGCAGCTATTTTTGCGCTTGCGAGTCTGCTGCAGCAGCCACCATATAAGTCGTTTGCACTTCCTGAACGGTGCCATCCCATACTTCCGGAGGTATCCATTAAAAGAACCGCGTCGATGGGGTTTTGTTTGGCCAGTTCTTCTATTGTGACGGTTTTCGTGGCAACTAATTCATCACCGCTCGAGGGGATTGCATCGGCGTCATCGGTAACGACTACCTGGAGAACAACATCCGTATCAACTGTCACGGATGTAGCGTCGAAGGTCGGGGATGCGGCAGTTGTGCTGCTTAAAACGACTGTGGGACCGCTTATTTGAGACCATGAATAAGAAGCAATAGAAGGGCTGATTGATCCCGAATATGTAGGTCCTGTACCACTTGTGTTGAGTGCGATACCCGTCTCCCCGGAGAGTACGCTTGCCGGTGGATTTAAGTTTATGTTCGGGATAGCCCGGGCGTATTGGATGTCGGCGTTAGTGGTAGTGGTTGGATTCACTTGCCAGTCGCATGATCCAATAGGGACAGCAGCAGCGGCTTCTATAGTAACAACAAACAGCGATGTTCCTGCAGTTTCACCAAAATCCAGGATTGTAAGTGATCCCGGATTTGATGTAGTCACTATAATAAAACTACCTGTACAATCAGTTGCCCCGTCGATTGGGCAAATCGCCCCATCTTTTGTAACGGTAAATGTATTTACACCGGTAGGTAATGTAATTGAAATTTCAGTATCACTCGATGCCATGGTGCGGTTAAATGCGAAAATAATTTTGTTGCTATTTTGAATAGAAATACCGTTATTGAGAGTTGCCCCTGTTAATGAGATCGATGGTTGTGAGAATGCTGTGGTTGATATTAGCAAACTCACTCCCAGAATACAGAATAAAATAATAATTTTTACATTCATTCATATCCTCCTTTTAATAATAAATGAATAAATAACGTTAAGGAACACCATTGTCCCTCACGGTTATTTTAAAAACATATGTAAATAATAATATAGATAATAATTTCAATCGGGAATAAAGGTTATATTCCCGGTGCACACAGCCCCGCACCATGATGTTTGATAAAGAGAAGAAAACCTCTGTTCCTAATATAACACTCTTTTTTCATTTTCACAAATTTAATTATAATCTTCGTTCTATAATTGTGGCTATTACAGGTTTGGAATCTATAAGGAAAGGTGATGGATGTGTGTAAAAAATCGGGAAGATTTGTTTTGGAATTTCATAATATGATTAGTATTTTAAAAACCGGGGTTGAACATCTGTTCAACCCCGGCGAAAAGTACTTTAGACCTATTTAATCCAAGATGTATCAGCGATTTATATAGGTTACTTTTTTATTTTCTTTAACTTCGAGAAAGGACCCCGGTATACAATCACTCCCTTTACAACAGCAGTGACTGTCGGCTCCTTGGAACTACCTGCAAGTTCAAAATGTTGTTCATAAGTTCCGTCAAGAAGGTCTGTTACCTCTCCTTTGGGTTTTCCATCGGATACTTTAATCCTGATAGTATTTGCGTATCCCGGGCCGAGATGATTTTTGTATTTATCAACCGGGGTGACACGGATCCGGATGACTTTAATTTTCCGGCCTGCTCTCTCTACAATTCCGCCCTCGACAATTGTATCTTTCGGTGAAACTCCGATATCAATATATTTCTGTATCTCTGTCTCCCGATGGAAATTTTGTTTATTTCTTGTGGTTCCATCAGCATTGATCTTGAATTTATAAATACCGGGTATGGCAAAGTCCGGAAATCGTGCTGAATAAATACCATCATCGGCATATTTGTCTCCGTTTTTTCCGTCATCATGTAATATGATTTGGGAGTCTTTAATCCTCCCGGGTAATTTTTTCCTTTTGTCTTTCTCGAGTATATGTCTTTTCTTATCCAGCATACTAAAAGGCTCTTTTGATCTTTTATCGGGTAATTTTTTTAATTCCTTCTCGGAAACACTGTTTTTTCGGAACCAGTCTCCGATACCGGATTCAGGACGTTCTATTGTCGCGATAACTTTCGCTGTTCCTTTAAACCGAATATTATTTTCGATGAGGCGTGCCTGGATAAGCATTGTATCCCCTGTATAATATTTTCCTTTATTAAGGAACATTCTCATATTGAGGTTTGACCGTGTCATCACACTGTAATTATAGGTAACCGGAGTTTTTTTCGACTTATTTATAATAGTAAGTATCCATTCTCCGTTTTTTGAGAATTTTTTATCAACCTCTCTGTTTATTGTAATATTTCTGTATCCATTCCCGGAAACCTGGGGTTCCATTTTATTTTTGTCCGGAGTTGTTATATAGAAATCGAGGAGATCGGCCTGTGATGATTCCCATGAAACGGTAAAGCTTAATAATTCATCATGACTTGTTATTAAGAATTTATGTACATTTTTGCTGTTTGGTTTAATAGTACCAGGGGGATCCGCTATAAAATCGAGAGAAATCATATCTCCCATTATTTTCTCTACAAAGGGGAATAAATTAGGCTCAGAAGCGGTGTCTCCCAAATTATAGGTTGTGAAACCAAAGGGATTTCCGTCGCCATCTGTTCCCACGGGAGTATCGGTCCCGGTGCTTATATTCTGTAAAGAAGAATGATTTACATTGTCCGAACCCGTTCCCATGCCAATAGTGTAGATATGAATGTCATTGTCTACGAAAGTAGTATCCAGATATGCTGTTTCCGCGGGATCGTCTCCGATATTATATGCCCCGTCACTTAATAAAACAATTGTCCGGGATCGGTAATCTCCGGCAGCGATGGGGAACATTCCGGCCGCCGCGTCAAGTCCGTAACGGGTCGGTGTCCCGTTCCAGTTCACCTGAATACCGGTGGGTGTTCCGGGAGTTCCGGGAGGAGTGCTGCAATCCGCGCAGGTTTCGGTTTCACCCCCGATAGCAGTTTGAATTGATGAAATGACTGCGCCACTGGGAAGTGCCGTGAGGGCATTCCATTCGTCGCCGTAATTTGTCGATGGAGCAGGTTCCGCAGGGAAAATAGCAACACCAAGCCTGCTGTCTGTTGTTAACGTCCCGAGGCGCTCGACAAAATAATTTGAAGCGGCTTTCGCGCTTGCCAGCCTGCTGCAGCAGCCTCCGGCAAGATCATGGGTGGACCCGTCATGATACCATCCCATACTTCCGGAGGTATCCATCAAAACCACGGCATCCACCGGGGGCCGTATCGGGACAATGACTGCTTCCGTTGCGCTTAAACCGGCATTATCGGTAACGGTTAAATCAAAGGAAACTTCCGTGTATGTGGTGACTGCCGGGGCATTAAAAGTCGGGGTTGATGTTGTTGCGTCTGTTAATATGATTCCCAGTCCCCCTGAATATGACCATGCGTAAGAAGAGATCGCCGGAGCAGGAGCGATTGTACCCGAGGATACGGGTACGGTGGAAGTTGTATCCAATTCCGCGTTTATTTGGCCTGAAACGACGATAAGTGGGTCTATAGTGATATCGGGGATAGCCCGGGCGTATTGCATGTCGGCGTTTGAGCTACCTATTGGATTAATTTGCCAATCACATGATCCAATAGGGACAACAGCCTGTGCTTCTATTGTAACTTCAAATAAAGAGGTCCCTGCCGTTTCTCCAAAATCTAAAATTGTAAGTGCCCCGGGATTTGATGTAGTCACAATAATAAAACTTCCGGTACAATCAGTTGCTCCGTCAATTGGGCAAATTGCACCATCTTTTCTTACAGTAAATGTACTTACACCGGTAGGTAATGTTATTGAAATTTCAGTATCAGTAGATGCCATGGTGCGGTTAAATGCGAAAATAATTTTGTTACTGTTTTGAATTGAAAAACCGTCATTGAGAGTTGCCCCCGATAATGCAATTGATGGTTGTGTGAAAGCGATAATAGGTAAAAATAAAGTTAATGTAAACAGACTAAGTAAAATAAAATTTTTTTTGTTCATTTAATTTCTCCCTTCCCTAATTATATAAATAA
>JAFGRV010000131.1 GCA_016934975.1 Spirochaetales bacterium
CTCAACAGTGCTTCCCAATGGATCAGGGTGACTCTTGATTCTGCCGGGGAGCTTACGGAAATTTGTGAAGCCAACAATACACGCACGGAAAAAACCAATGCCCGGGCCTTCCGGATGGGGTATCATAAAGAACGCACACCGAAAAAGGATCATCCTGAAGATTTTCGCGAAGTAGGTGTAGATGAAAATTATAGAGACAAAGACATTAATATGGTCGGTTCTTTTAGTGCTTTTGATTGGATGTATAGTCATCTTGAAAGGGTCAATATCATGCTTCAGACAACAAAGAGTCCGACTGTCAGTGCGGTCGGTATCCAGGAGGGATTGCGTCTGGATGATTTTTATGAATGGGTCTACCCTGGACCTTTTCCACACTATTACAACGAGCTCGATGCAAACGATTTTGACGGCTCATATTCCGATATTAGAATTGAAGAAGAGAATGACGATGAATTTACTTATATGTACCTCTATACCGGTGAATGCCACGAACTTGGGCATAACGGCTTAAGACTGCCGGATTTGTATGGTACCAATTATTCAGTCTATAATGTTTTTTCCGGTGTTACCCCCGGGAGTGCTGAATTCCCGATTGTCACCGGGAATGCGTATAACCAGTGGGATGCTCAAGGAATATTATCATCCCATGAGTCGGGGAATGCCGATGCATTTAACATTGGCAACAATTCATTTATGACCAGTTGTCAGTTATGGCTGGATCCCACATTAGCCGGTTTTCTCCACTATCGGCGTCAGGATCGATATTGGGCAGATGGCTCGGAATTCATATGGGGAGAATGGACTCCTCACGGGGAAGGGAAAAATCGAATACAATTCCTGGATTATACAGGTAATCCCCTGACCAATGCCAAAGTTTATGTTTATCCGGTAATCCACTTCAACTGGATCGGACACATTAATAAATATTTTCCAAATCAGGTTAAATTTGCATGGACTACTGATTTTTATAATGGTATATTCACTTTCCCCACTACAACTTCCAATAACTGGGATGACTGGACCACCACACTAGTGGAAGGCGCGGAATCCTGTTTCAGCCCATTTGATCGTCATTCAGGGGATGATACTCCCTGTTATTCCTTACCCGTCACCAAACCCAACTATCGTGAAGCCGAGTCCCTGTTGATCAAGGTCGTGGCCAACGATCCTGCTTCCCCAGCCGCAGCAGAAATGATAGAATATCATCTGCTGCCTTTAGCGGAATTAAATAGTGCTTTTTTCGCCGCCGGTGGAGACCAGAACATCGCCGGTACTTATACTATCAGAACAAGCCTGGCGGATTCCTCCTTCCTATATGTCACGATGCCGGACGCTCCTGATACCAATAACAAACCTGTTGCAGTATTAAGTGGTCCCACAGTCCCCGTAACCGTCAATACGTCTATCACGTTAAGTGCCGCCGGCAGTCATGATGGGGACATCGGCCGTACGGATCCTCTTTGGTACTGGTGGGTTTTCCCGAATCCCAGCGATCCCACCGACAGCGACGAAGACCTGAGTTACCAGACTTATGGTACGGAAGATACATTTACTGCACCTTCCTATTCTGAACCGGGCAATTATACTTATAAATTGTTGGTATTTGATGGATTAAAAATGAGTGATGTGGCTTATTTTAATGTAAAAGTCGTGGAAACTCATGTTGAATACCAGGCGGAAGATGGGGGATGGGACAATGGAGCAGTCGAATCGCAACATACCGGTTACACGGGAACAGGCTATGTAAACACCGTTAATGAGGCGGGAACTTCTATTTATTGGACGGTTAATGTACCCGGTCCCGGATCCGCTACGTTGGTTTTTCGTTATGCAAACGGGAGTACCACAAACCGCTATATGACTCTTGAGGTCCAGGGTAATATAATTCATGGTCAAATGGATTTTGCGACGACGAATACCTGGATCGACTGGTCCGAGACCATCGTTGTGGCGGTGCCTCTTGTTTCGGGAGACAATAATATAAAAATAATCGCCAACACGGGCGAAGGCGCCCCCAATATGGACAGGATGGATATTTATTATACTCTATATTAGGAAGATTTGATTTTGATTTTAAAAAATGGCGCCTGTATCGGCGCCATTTTTTTTTAATACTATCTATATGCAGGAAAACCATAATCTGTATCCTTAATTCAACTCTATATAACAGAGGGGAAAATCTATTTAAAAGTAAAGTGGTAAAAACAAACAAAATGAAAATATCCACTTGTAATGACTTATACAAGTCATTACACTTTTAAATAAAGGAGAACTATATGCGTAAAATTATCCCTTGTATCTCAGTTTTTTGTGTCTTTACTTTTATCGTTCCTTTTGTGCTTTCCGCCATGCCGTCTGCTGAAATGACTAAAAACACATCTCAGCAGTTTCAGATTTCCAATAGCGCGAGAGAATTAGGAGTTATAATTCTCAAGGACCTTACAATTGCAGAGGGTATAATAACATTCAATACGTTCACGGGAGGGTGTACGGAGAAAAGCTCCTTTACGGTCCATGTAAAAAAAGAAAAGGGAATTTCGGAAAATTCTCCTCATTATGTTCTTACAATAGAAAGAATTAAGATTGATGAGTGCAAGGCTTTTTTCCCCGAGGGGATTGTTATCGAATATAACCTTGAAAAAGACCTCGGGCTAAAAGGAGATTACACAATCTCCATTACAAACTGGATAACTGGCTTATAAATGTAAAAAAAAAGCAACTCCCGGTGGATTATGGTATTGGCGATAGACAGTTTCCCTGAAAAATAAAATTTTATCAGATTATTAGTATTCTATATAGAACATTATTCGGATTACGAAGAAAACCTGCATCATGAAATATTTCTATTGCAAGCTGCAACCTGATTTCTTACAATGTAAAAAGGATACTACAATTTTCCGGAGGTAACGATGATATTACATGGTATGAGAACGAAAAGAATCAGCTCTTCTATAAAAACAGTACTACTTTTATTAATGATTTTTTCCTTTTTTTGTTGTAAGGCTGATGATGATGATTCGCCATCTGCGCCGATTCCGGATCTTGATGCCGGCACCTGGCAGGAAAGTTCTGCAAATCCCCTATTCGGGGGGAGTACAAGCGGAACAGACAGGGCTTATTATCCCAGTGTCCTTAAAGTAGATTCTACCTACCATATATGGTATGGCAACGGGGATGCAACCTTGCATGCTGCAAGCCAGTCAATTGATTTTAATGATAGTACACATCCTGCAACAGCGATTACCGATGGAGTAGATCCCCTTGACGGTTATCATCCCCATGTTTTGTATAATAGTGACGGTTGGTTTATTAACTGGACCCAATACGCCGGACCATATCTGTTATACCTTCCTGTGGTTGCCTGGAATGCAGTTAATGTTTATCATTCTTCAGACGGGGATACGTGGACCCTTATAGGCGCCTGCACAGGAGTGAATGAGTATGGCGGGAATACAACCGTTTATAATCTTTCCGTCTATTATAATGGTATCCGGGATTGGGAGGCATACGCTGATAACGGCGCCGGACATATCCAGTACTATGTTTCCCCGGACGGATTGAATTGGACAGGGATAGGATCGGATATATTGGATCATTCATACGGTACCTGGGATGCCGCTGGAACGGAAATTGCTCCGTTTATTACGAAATCAGATAATATTTATTATTTATTCTACAGCAGCGGGGATACAAATAATAATCAGGCGATAGGGTTGGCAACTTCTACCGATGGTTTTACCTTTACAAAAGCGACTGATAACCCGGTTTTTAGTATTACAGGTGCACCGGCCTGGCGGGATACGAGGACTTATACCACATATATTCTTAAAGATGGCAATCAGTGGCGATTGTATTTTTCCGGGGTGTCTGCCGGGGGTGTATATTCCCTGGGACTGGCGAGTAAATAGTTATTTTATAAGGGTCTTTTTACGCAAAGTTTCCAAATTACCGGGCACGTCATGTTAATACTGCTTTATCCTGGTCGACAGAAAGTGTGTGTTTTAGAAATAAACAATAGGTGAAGATAAAAAGGAAAATTCCAATAATTGCCATGATAAGCGGGCCAATAATCCGTGCTAAATCAGAAACGGAAGAGGGTAAAATAATTGTAAAAATCGGAATAACTACCAAAATCAGACTTAATGATAATAATGATGCGGTAGCAGGTATATACGGGGTTGTTTTTATCTCACTTTGTTAATGTTTGCATAAGAAACACTTTGTTTTGCAAAAAACCTGGAAAAAACCAGGGAATCTTCTGTGAAGCGGATTCGAAAGAGCATATTCCCTGTATAAGGAATGAGATACCATGCGGGAACAAGACAAAGAGGAATCATAATAAGAAAAGTTATAGTCAACGAGTCAAAGTCTTTTTCCGGTTTTATTATTGTGTCGACCACTGCCGCGAGAAATATTACTACGCAGGCAAGGAATAAAAAAGTTAAAAACTTAAACATAGTTGTAATGACAGGGGGAATTTATATTGCGGAGAGGTTTTTGTGGTCATCTCAATTTCCTTTCTTTTTTATTTTCAATAGTAGATATACTCAACTTTTTAGAGTATGTCATTTTCTGTTATTTATTAAGTCTTCTTAATTCCACCTTTCTATGAAAGGAATGATAAAAGAAAATGACATACTCACCATAATAGGTTATACTGACAATTTAAAAAATTGTCAGTATAACAATTCTATTTTTTTATAAAAGATTTAAGAATCGGGATAACGTCCCTGGTATGAAGAATCTTTAATCTATCTAAGGGAGAAGAAAGGAAAGTAATGAGCGATCAGAATACTTTTTTTAAGGCTGTGTATGAAGGTGAACTGGGAGAAGTGAAGAAAATGGTCGCCGGCGGAGTTGATATCAACATGAAAGGAATTCATCCCAGGTATACGAAACCCGGTATCCTCGATTGTTCTGCTTTACACCTTGCCTGTGACCGGGGCGAAAAAATGATTGTACAATTCCTCGTTGAACATGGGGCGTGGATCAATATAAAACAGACCGGAAAATATGGGTATGATCAAACGCCTCTCTATATCGCTGTAGATAATGGACAGAGTGCCATTGCTGAACTGCTTATGAGGAATGGGGCTGATATTCACTCAGTTACCGCCTCCGGGCACACGATACTTGATGCTGCCGCGAGAAGGGGGCTTTTATGGCTGGTATCCGAATTAGTAAACAAGGGACTCCCGGTACAAAAAAATAATCCCGTGATGACTCCTTTATATTATGCCCTTCGTAATGGTCACAAGGAGGTAGTGGACTATTTGCGGGGAAATGGGGCAGTTTTAAAAGAAGAGCCGGTCTATTTTTTTGCCGCGTGTCACGGGGGATTATTATATATTATAGAAGAATTCCTTACATCAGGCTTTTCTCTTTCTATAACAGATGAGGAAGGATTCACACCCCTTCATTTTGCCGCCATGGGAAAAAATACTTTTGAGCTCGCTCAATTCCTCCTTAATCATAAAGCAAATCCTAATGCCATGGTTAAGGCGGGATTTTATATAAAAGAAACACCACTTTTACTCGCCGCCGCTTCGGGGAATAAAGAGGTAGCCCGTCTTCTTTTGAAATACGGGGTAGATATAAACGCGAAGGATGAATTTGGGCGAACCCCGCTTTTAAAGGCAGCTTATGAAATGGAGTTTTGTGCTCCTGAACAAAAAAAGAAATACCTCTCGTTTATAAAGCTTTTGATTCTGAATAATGCCGATATTCATACACCCATGGGAATAGAGGTGAACCTCGATTTTCGACATAAAAGTTTTATTTTCTGGGGGGTTGAACATAATTATCCGGCTATCGTGGCAGCATGTATAAAGAAAAAGGCTGATATAACAGTAGAAACTATCATCAACCAAAATCCTTTGTACTTTGCAGCGGAAAAAGGATTTACAAAAATATGTACTCTGTTGTTAGAGGCGGGAGCAGATCTTAATTACCAGGGATACCAGAAAAAAACGCCCCTTATGCTCTCGGCAGAAAATGGCCATTCCCAAACTGCCGAAATGTTGTACAACCGAGGCCCGGATATTTCCCTGAAGGATGAAAAAAACCGCACACATCTGCATACTGCGGCAGCAGGCGGGCTGGATTGGTTGGTAAAGGAATTGATAGCCCAAGGGATTGATGTGAATGCGCCCCACATTTATGGTGAGAATCCTCTTGCAGAAGCCCTTTATAACAGACATTACCATACCGCCAGGCTGCTGATTGAATTAGGGGCGGATGTGAACAATAAGGGTTTAGGTAATAGGACGCCTCTTCATTATGCCTGTAATGGCGGCGCGGAACCTGGTATAATTTTGCTGTTATTACAGCACGGGGCTAATCCGGACAATAAAACCGACAGCTATAATATGGAAACCCCTTTACACCAGGCAGCGGATAATGGTTTTGTGAAAATTGTAACATACCTTCTTGAGTATGGCGCAGATCCGGAGATAGAAGACGGGAATGGCGAAACCCCCCTCTGCCGTGCAGCGGGAAAGGGCAATTTCGAAATAGTGAAACTGTTGGTTGAAAAAGGAGCCCGGATAACCGCTGATCAAAAGCACGGATTGTCCGCGATTCAACACGCGATAAATAATAATGACAACACCATGCTTGAATACCTCCTTGCCCATAATAACGAGGGAAAGAATGCTGCCCCGGGGAAAGATATGTCCAGGCATATCGACGAGCAGCTTTTAATGGCAATAAAGTCGGATAACTGGCCAAAAATCTATACCTGGCTGGAAAAGGATGTGGATGTTAATTACAGGGATAAAACAGGAAAAACCCCGTTGTTTTACGCGGTTCTGAACAACAACTGCTCTGTGGCAAAAAAACTTATACAGATGGGAGCGGATATTCACTTAACTGATGGCGAGGGAAAAAAAGCCGTGGATTATCTGGTAAAATCGGAAAGTGAGGAGATGAAAGAACTCCTGGAACATCCTGTCACTTTATTTGAAAAAGTGGAAGCCTTTGCTCAACATCTCCGGGGAAGGGCGTCTCTACCGGAAATACAAAAAGCAGTAGAGTTGATAAAAAAGGACAATACTCTTTATCCGACAGTGACAGAAAAAGAACTGGTGAAAATCAAAACATTACAAACAAATGAAAGTTCAAACCTCGCGGACACTATTGAAAAAGCACGGAATGCCGAATTGTACACCCACGGGATATGTTCCCATTGCGGAAGAAGAACCCTGAAAGGTCTGGACAGAGATGTCTTACATGGGAATCCTTATTCCCCGGCCTCGAATACCGAGGTGGTCTGGCATTGTGTCTGTCTTTCCTGTGGATTGAAAGATGATGTGTACGTGTAATTTTTTATGGAATTGCAACCATGATCATAAGGGTAACCACATAATCTTCCAAAGGTATTCTCTCCAGTGAAGTTCTGGGATATGGGTCTACTCCACGGCAGTTAATCGTGTAATAATAGAACATATCGGAACTTATTGTATGAATAACGAGTTCGGAATCAGGTTCTGCGGGGGGAGCTTTTATATAAATGGTTTCAAGGAATGTGGATTGCGTGCGGCAGTCGAAGGCGGTTTCCACTTCCCCTTCCCAGACACACAAGTCCTCACTCGGACAGCGTGAATCCGAAACATTCCAAAATCGAATATAAAAATCGAAACCAGTCAATTTCACTGTTTCTCCATAGTTCATTGTAAAGTTTTCATTAATAGACACTTCCCGGGGGGGAAGTGTCGGTCCGGGGGTCGGTGCCGGGGTACTTGTCCCGGTAAAATCATCTATAATCCCCACATAATATTGAGCGATAAGAAGGGCATCAACAATGTCAATAAGGCCGTTTGAGTTAACATCCGCGTTTTCACTTATGAAATTGGCCGGATTCATCTCTACATAATACTGGGCGACCAGAAGGGCATCGATAATATCGATGACAGAATCATCATTCACATCTCCCAATAGTCCTGCCTGGGCAGTTATGAATGAAGGGGGAAGTAAAAATATCAGGCAAAGAAAAAATAATGGAAATAAAAGACTTCTCATACGTTTTTTACTATTCATTTTACAACTCCTTATTCTTTTTATAATACCAATAAATAAAGTATAAACTACGACAATTGTATCATTATAGAATAAAATAAAAGAGCCGTCGTCCTC
>JAFGRV010000132.1 GCA_016934975.1 Spirochaetales bacterium
ATGAATTTATTCACTCAATTGTCCTTATCACGTGTCCTCCCCTTTTCTCATTATAATATACTTCTTTCATCAATATACTTTCAACAAAATCTTCAGGAATGAATACAGCTATTTGGTATTGTAGTAAGTTGTAGTGTTCAGGATGAACAAGTGCTCATGGCAGATACTGCAATTACTCCATTTGCCGTGAATATTTATTGACAATATTAATACTATTTATAATAATGAGCTATAATTTTGTCCCGGAAATAATATCGAAAAGAGGAGGGTAGGTATGAAAAAAGCTATATTACTTACTGTAGTTCTATTATCATGTCTATTTATATTTAATTGTTCATCGAATACGTCCCAGGGGGAATCCCCGGTTTATGATCTTGTTATTTTGCATACAAATGATTTTCACGGGCATCCTTTGAAATTTTATAATTATCCGGCGCCGGATATAGCCGGACTTCCCGCTATTGCCACGTTTGTACGGGAAATGCGGGAACAGAATCCCAATATCCTGGTTCTTGATGCCGGTGATATAAACACGGGAAGGCCGGAATCCAACTTTTTTAATGCCGAACCGGATATTATCGGGTACAATTATATCGGATATGATGTCATGACCCTGGGAAATCATGAATTTGATATTTCCCGTGATCTCTTGAAAAAGCAGATGAAACTGGCGCAGTTCCCTTTCATTTCCGCCAATATAAAAACAAAGGCCGGGGATTATTTAACAACTCCCTTTGTTATTAAAAAATTTCAAGGCTTTACCGTGGGTATTTTCGGCCTCACCACAAAGGAAACCGAAACCCTGGGAAGTCCGGATAATACCAAAGACCTGGTGTTCGAGGACGAGGTGATCGCGGCAAATAAAATGGTCGCGGAACTAAAAGCGAAGGGTGCCGATATCATTATCGCCCTGGTTCATATGGGTTTGTACGATAATAACGGCCTGGGTTCACGGCGGATTGCGGCCAAGGTAAAAGGGATTGATCTTATTATCGACGGACATACCCATTCTCAAATTGAACAACCGGTCTACGAGTCGGGAGTTCCCATCGTCCAGGCCTGGTGCTGGGGAATGTATATGGGAGAGGCTCATGTGAAAATTAAAGATAAAAAAGTCATTAATTTTACCTGGAAACCCGAACCTGTCAACCTTAAAACAAAGGTGAAAAAGGATGATGGAACCTCGGAGCTTACATTTATAAGCAAAGAGTATCCGGAAGATCAAACCCTTCTCGGGATGCTGCAACCCTATGCGGACAAGGTTGATGCGGTTCTTTCCGAAGTGATCGGGAAAGCGGAGGAGAACTTTTTTAACGGCAAATCACGTTCCATGGAAACGGAACTTGGCGATATGGTCGCCGATTCCATGGTCTGGTTTACTCGAAATCAGAATGTTGATTTTGCGATCCAGAACGGCGGGGGTATCAGGGCGGATCTTCCCAAAGGAGAAATACAAAAAAAAGTGATCTATGAAATTTTACCTTTTGATAATTCAATTATGGTTTTGAAACTTACCGGGAGTCAGGTAATAAAATTATTTGATTATGTTGCGATGATTCCGAATGGTAATGGCGCTTTCTCGCAGGTTTCCCGGGGTGTGTCCTTCACAATAAATTATACCACAAAAAAATGTGAAAACCTGTTGATAAATGGAAATCCGGTTGATGAGAAAAAGATGTATTCCGTTGCCACCAATTCATATATGGCTGCGGGGGGTGACGGGTATTCTGTTTTTAAAGAAGCTCCTGACAGATATGATACCTCGGTTTTTCAGCGGGACGCATTTATCGATTATATTATATTCCTGGGTGGAACTATTAAGCCTGTCCTGGATAATCGAATCGGTATAATCGGGCTTCCTCTTACATCGAGATTTTTTATAAAACCGGAGGAACCGGGAACTTTCATGTTTTTAACATCAAAAGAAGCTGCTTAACATGTACAGAAATATTTGACACCTGTATTCAATTCTACTAATCTTATAGAGGGAAGGATACATTACTTTATTCCCGCAAAAACTTTAAGGAGGATCATGAATGGCAGCAAATTATACAAGTCTGGAAGGGGCGAATGATCTTGCATGGGGTCATGTAAAAAGAACCGGAGCAGACGCATTTAACCGTTACATGGGGGGAGTCCAGACATTACCGATTTTTGTTGTAAAAAAAGAGGGAGAGAAATTATTTTTGCATCAGGCCAAGACAGGAAAGATTCTTGGCGGAATTAAAGGTTTTGAAGATACATTGTTTGATATTGATCTATCCGGCGCAACGGTAAAGAAAAAAATCTACCTCATGGGGTATGCTTTTAATTTTGTCTATAATAGATATAAAATTACAACGGCAGACGGAACAACGATCGAACTCCATGTACCGAAAAACGGTAAGCGTTTTTTAAAATCCTTTAATAAGGTCGGTATAAATGTTTCCGTTGATGCAGTGGCGGACCTGAATACTTCATTAAAAGCTATGAAACAGTAAGGTCTTACCATGGCAGAAATGAATGATAATAATGGTGTTGATCCGAAGATCGAGGAAGTCCGCAGACTTATCCGGGGCCAGCTCGGTCTGAATAAATCGCGTGAAGCAATTATTAATTATTTGCAGGAGAAAGGGTATCCTCAATATCTTATTGAGCAGGAAATCGGGGATCTTCGAAAGGAGAATACCGGTAAAACACGGAAATCCGGGGTAATATTCTTTATAATCGGCATTGTTATGTGCCTTGTGGGGGTAAGTACCCGGGGTATTCAAACCGGTGATACCGAATATTATTTTTACGGACTCCTATTGGTGGGTATTCCTTTCTTAATAATGGGGATATATAAAATTATAAAAAAAACATGACCCAGGGCGTTATGTTGTTTATTGTCGTTATGAAAGAGGAACTCCGGGTGAAATGAGACCCGGAGTTCTTTTATTTTCGGTGAAATGGTTTGATGAGGTGTTTTTTCCGTCACTCATTTTATTACGGATAAGCAATGGGTTCCAACACCTCGATGGTTTCCACAATAAACCCTTTTGTTTCACCATTAACCATACATAAAATAAGAGCATCTCCTGTAAAATCCGGCCCATTCCCCGGGGGAGGGTCTTCCATGGGGTTGATACCGAGTTCCGGTACATCGGGAATCCAGCGGTATTCGAAGGTCAATTGTAAGTTGTCACCCAGGACGTAGGGAATTGTATCCGGGGAGGTTATATTTGTGACTGACGGGGTATAATACCTGTCTTCTATCCAGATGCCTTGAATACTCTCAACAACGGGGATGATAACCTGTAATTCAGAGTTAAAATTCGTTCCACCGCCGGAACCGTACACACCGCCGTACCAAGCCCGGGAAGTAAAACTCACCACCTCAAAGGCATTTTCCAAAACCGGGAGTGTGTTGTTGCAGGAAAGAGTGTCGATTAAGCCGACATAGAATTGTGCCACAAGAAGGGCATCCACAATATCAATCGCGCCGTTTTTATCCACATCAGCTTTGTCTTTATAAAAATTTTCAGGATTCATCCCGACGTAGACCTGGGCGATGCGGAGTCCATCCACAATATCGACAATTCCGTCATCATTCGTATCACCGCACAACGTGGTAAATGAAGGTGCCGGGGTCTCCTGGGCCATAACAGAGGGAATTGTGATTATCAAAATACATATTAATAATAAACCGGATTTACTGATATAAAAATTTTTCTTCATATAATAAACTCCTCATTTTTTTATATTCTATCATTGTTCCGTGAAAAGACAAGATATTTTTTGTTGTGTTTCATACAGCGTATTTTTCGCATCACGGAAGTTGGAATAATACCATTAAGGCGAAGGAAAAAAGGATTGATGTTACATTAATTCTTCCCGGCATTTGAAAGCAGGGGCTGCCGATTCCAATACCGATTCTATGGAGATTAATGCAACCTCTTTATTGTTTTGTATTCCCTTGATAACAGAAGTAATAAGCAGCGGCACAAATTCGATTCTTTTCCATGCTGATGTTGTAAAGATTTGTTAATTCCTTTTTATGTTGACATATTGGGTATTCTATAATAACATGTTTTCCTGCTTCCATGGCTTTTATAGCAATTTCTTCATGAGTTTCCGTTGGGGTACAAATATCAATAATATCTTATTATTATCCATTTCCACAATAGTAAGGTTACCGGCCACCTTTGTACTCAAAGGAGGTTGCGGGAGAGCCTCGATTACAAAAAAAAGTTGATAAAAGGATGTGGACCTTTTGAGCCATTTCCGGCACACTATGGAAGAATTGGGGGGTTATAAACGATCATGGAATCTTTAATGCATTATCTCGAATCCTGCACCGTTTGTCCCAACTTTTGCACGGTAAACAGACTTCAGGGTGAAAAAGGGAAGTGTGAAACCGGGGCGGGAATTGTGGTCGCCGCTGCAAACCTTCATTTTGGCGAGGAACGGGTGTTGGTCGGCACCGGGGGGTCGGGGACGATTTTTTTCTCCGGATGTAATCTTACATGTCAGTTTTGTCAGAACGCTGATATCAGTCAGGGGGGGTATGGTCGGGAAATCTCTCAAAGTGAATTGATCAGGGTGATGTTTCAATTAAAAGACAGGGGTGCGGTGAATATCAATCTTGTGACCCCGACGCATCAGGGACCGCAGATCATGGAAGCGGTGAGGATGGCAAAGAAAGAGGGTCTTGGATTGCCTGTGGTTTATAATTGCGGGGGGTATGAAAATCCCGGGTTTATTAAGGAACTCGATGGGCTGGTTGATATTTATATGCCGGATTTTAAATACGGGTGTAATGAACCAGGCGAACGCTATTCTCTGGTGAAAAAGTATACCGAGTATTGCGAGGCTTCGCTCATTGAGATGCAGCGCCAGGTAGGAACACTCACGCTGGATTCCCGGAACATCGCCCGGAGGGGGCTTTTAGTCCGGCATCTTGTTCTTCCGGATTCGACTGCCTGCTCAAAAGAGGTGATTGATTTTCTCGTGGAAAAGATTTCCCCATCAACCTATATAAATATTATGGGACAATACAGACCGGAATACAAAGCTTCGCATTTCCCCGAATTGAGACGAAGGCCTTTTCGTTATGAAATCGAGGAGGTGGTCATGTACGCACGGAAAAAGGGCATGACCCGTGTACTGGGATAATATCAGCCTCTGTTCCTTCCTTTTCTGCTCAAGAGTAACTAATTTTAAAAGAGGATATAAAAAACACTTTTACTTTTATTAAATATTTAGTATCATTCCACCATTATGGCCAATGAAAGAAAATCAAAATTAAGTGCGATCATGTTTACGGATATCCTGGGGTATTCACGGATTATGGAAGGGAATGAGCATGATGCCCTCAGCCTCCTTGATACTCACAATCAGATTATATTTCCTCTTGTGGAGGAATTTAACGGTAAAATTGTGAAGACAATCGGGGATGCAATGCTGATTGATTTTTCAAGTGCCCTTGATGCTGCCAATTGCGCGGTTAATGTTCAGAAGGCTCTTGCGAATCATAATCTTCAGGTAGAAAAACCTAAGAAAATATTTGTACGGATTGGGATCCATATCGGGGATGTGTGGTATACTGATACTGATATTTTCGGAGACAGTGTGACCATCGCGGCAGGGCTGCAATTATTATCCCTTCCCGGTGGAATTTGTATATCAAAAGAGATGTATAATCTTTTAGCGAATAAAATCAATGTAAAGGTGACTGCCCTCGGACCTCAACGCCTCGCAAAAATCACGAAAACTATCGATGTTTACCGCATTCAAACAGGAACGGAAGTGAATGTCCCGGATGTTCCGGAGGAGAAAACAAGATTACACCGTAAGCTGGATACATTATTAGAGAATGAAAAAGCCGGAACAACAACAAAGAACCGGGGTCTCCATAATCAGGCTGGAACAGATCCGGGGGAATTGATAAAAACCAGGATATTTTCTACCATCGAGCATTTTATGGACAGTGCCGTGAACGAATGGAATAAGATTCCCCGGGAAAAAAAAGATATGTTTGCCATGAAAATGAAAAACGCCTCCTGGTTTCATGATTTGGAGCATAAAAAGCGAATCTCACGAAAACACCGGGGATCAAAGAAAAGTGCGAATGAAGAAATCGCCGTGGGAATCGCGGCTGCCCTGGGATTCGGGGCCGCATTATTCATCACAAAATTGTGGTTTTTAATTTTTCCTTTTATGTTCGTAGGCCTTATTCCTCTCTTCGTGGGAATATCAAAATTATTTAAGGAGAAACGTTTACCGGAAAATCAAACGGGACACGTGACGGCGGCGGATAAAGAAAAAGAGATTCTGAAAGTGGCGAAAGAATTAGGGGGGAAGCTGACAGTGCTTCAAGTGGCAAGCCGCACAAGCTTATCCATCGAAGATGCCCGGACAACCCTGGATGCGATGGTAAAAAAAGGATATGTTCAACTCAATGTTCCCGATTCGGGAATTTTACAATATGAGATTCCCGAGTTTTTTTTGGAACCGGAAACAGATGATGTATCAAAACAAATAGATGAATTGGGAGATTAGCCTCACCTATAATGTTCTTGATTTTTTAAATGCAACCTACTATGATTTAAAAGACGAAAATGAAAGCCGCATTTATAAATCAGTTTTGTAGTGCTTCTTCTCTATCCAAAAAAAAAGAATTATTAAGAGCTCATATTAAAAAGAATTCCATACCTGATATAAAAAAATTGCTTAAAACTATCCCCTGTCTCTCTGATCAGCACAGGCTCCTTACCATGCTCCAGGCAGAACAGGTGAAGGGCAGGTTCTTAAAAAAGATACCTCTTGCCCGGTTTCTCTCGGGCATTAACCGGGACATACATAAAATGGGAGAAAAGGTTTATAAACGGATTATTACCAAAGAGCGGAAGGGGAAGCGGTTTGATGAGATTCTTCTTGAAAAGCTTGGTCCTCTTATCCGGAAAAATGAAACCATTGTTATTAATGCCGTTTTAAAGAAACTCCTGAAAATGCCGGAACAGTATCTATTGAAAAAGGCATATTCTACCTTTCTGCGGGATTTAGTGATTATAATGGATATCATTAAAGGTGTAAAAGACCAGGGAATTAACCGGGAGAGTGTGGAATCGAACATTTTCGAACAGAGAGATTCCCTCATGAAGGCAGGAATCCGCCCCTTGCTCAAACGATTCTTCTTTGTTGATCCTGCCTTTGAACCGGTTTCCGATACAATTGTAACCCTTATCCGCAAACTGGATCAACAAAGTGAAGATGAAGAGACGATTTCCGGGGCTCCGGAAAACATCAGAAAAATATTTTTCGAATTAAAAGCAGAGACAGAGATTGATAAGTTCAGAAGTATGGCCGGAACACTTTATCAGGCTCAAACACCATACATCAGGGAAATCAATAAATTATATCACAGACTTTTTTTCAGACCTTTACTTTACTGTTACAGTGCTTTGCGTTTTCCCCTGGACAGGGAGATTTTCAGGAAATGGGTTGAAAAATGTGCCCTGGAAACGGCTTTTTCGGAAGAAGTGATGAGCGAGTTTTTTAGAATTTCCGCCGAGTTTGAACGGCGATATTCCGAGCGAACTCCCCCGTCTCATCATGAAGAGCTTATACAACTTGTTTACGACAGTACCATCAGCTATACTGATAAATTCAAACTTCTTACCACTGTGTTGAATGTTTTCCCGAAAACTATCCCCATAAGAGAGTGCTTAAAAAAGATTAAGGAAGTCCAGTATAAATGTGAATATTCCTTTGTAAAAGAATTGACAACACGCCTTGCAAACCCCAATTCCCGGACAGAGGTAGACGATTATCTCTCCCGGAAAACCATAAAAATAAGAAACGCGATTGACCGGTTTAAAAAGAGTTTTGAAAAATTAGTACAGGAACTTCAGGAAAAACAATTCGCGGGACGCAAAATTGTCTTTGATGGCATAATTTCAGCGGTAAACAAAGAGAATAAAGTAGAGCTTCATTATCTCCTTGCTCTGATTACAAAAGGAGAAAAGGATATCGGCTTTATTTTGCGCCTTGCGAATTTTCTCTTGGAATACTATTTTGCAGTTGATTTCCTGAAAATACTCGCCCGGATGAAAGAGTTTTTTACGGGATATTTCAAGTGGGGGGGATTATATCTTTCTCCTGCTTTGAGCGATCTTTCAAAAGAGACGATTTATAATTTTTTATGTGATCATCGTAAAGACGTGAAAATTTTGCTTCAGCAATTTACTGAATATCATGAGCGGGGACTCTATGAAGAACGGGTCCGTGAATCATTGCTTTTTGAGCTTGGAAAGGAATATGGACCGGCATCTTTGGAAAAGGAAAAGAGATTACTTACGATTCAAAAGAATCATCATACTTATGTACTCTCGATTAAGAATTCTGCTCAGGCAGTACTTTACTCAAAGTTATACAGAAACCTGACGCATTATCATCAGTTTGTCCGGATGTGCAGTGATGAAGCTGTCGGGAAATTGATTTCTCTAGATCAGGACGAGATTAAGGTGCTTTATCAAAAGGCGCAACTTTGTTATGTGAAAGATCTTATTGTCTATCTTTCCGAAAGATTAGCCGGATTAAAAAAAATAAAACCATTAATTAATTTTACCCCGGATATGCTCAAAGAAGAATATCTCGAACACGGGGAATCGGATGAATGGACCGAAGAGTTTTTAACAGAGGCTCATAAAGAAAAAGATTTTTTGTATTCTATTTATAATAACCTTGTAAAAGAAGAAGAAGGGGATATATGGAAAGATGAAAATGTAACGGAACGTATTTCATCTGAAAAACATGAGTACCTCCACATCGTTCAACATATCGATTCTCTTATAAGTTATGTAAAAGGATTAAAAAATATTTGTTATGGAGAAAGTATCGCTACCGGTTTAAAAGGACGGACCCCGGACGATGGAACACGGTTTCTCTTAAGCGAACTCAACCGCATAGACGACAAAGATAATATGGTGGGGACCGCATCTTATTTTCTTGTCACTTCAACAACGGAACGAGTGATTTCCGAGACCAAAGCTCTTATCGAGACGGAAGGCATTGATAAATACAGGATTCTTCTCGCCCTTTATAATGTGATTGACGGGTATGATGATTATCTGATAAAACTGCGAATTATAGATGAGTTTGCCGAATATTTGAGGGAAGCGAAACCGGAGGTTTATTTACAGATAAAATACCTCCTTGATATTCAAAAACGGAATATAGAAAACAGATCCCATTTGAGAAATGAAAAAGTTTCCGATATATGGAAGCGTTTGAATCAGATCGAAACCCATGAAGATAAAATTGCATTTTTAGATGGAGTGCTTATAGATAGTGAATCCGGACTTCTTCATTATTATGTTGAGCATATCCGGGCGGGATTTATGGCAGACAATCTCAAGGCTGTTGTTGCAAAAAATACCGATCTTCCCCCGGCGGAGCAGCATGAACTGTTGGGCCGGTTTAAAACAATATATGGTGAATCTTCTCTATCAGTATTGGAACGAAAAGAAATAGTGAAAAAAGAACTGGAATTAAAAGCCCTGAAAGAATTGATAACAAAATCCAAAAAAAATATTTTTAAATCACGGGACTTTGATCTCCTTACAAGAAAACCCTATAGTGAGGGAATATGTCTTAAAAATACCCTCATAAGTATGGCTCAAGCATCACGGGGAGCGGTGGAGAAATCATTTTTAGATACGGGGATTTCGAAAGTTGAAATAAAAAAGTATCTTGATGAACATTATAAGGTTACCGCATCGTCATATAAGGATAATGTTATTATCAATACCCTGGAAGACGCACTTGATTATTTCGGCAAGGCCGATGATCCGGAGGAATCGGGAATTGTTGCGGATATTATCGATTGTGTCGGTAATGACCGGATTCAGGAAGCCCTTGCATTGTTTCAAGACAAGGTCGTCCTGGAATCCGCGGCTAAAAGGGAAGTAGATCGTTTGTCCCGGTTGCTTTTTTCGTTGAAGCAGAGCGATATGATTAATTCTTGCCCGGAGGTGCATCTCCTCATAGAAAAACAACTTAAAAGTATGGGCGGTTTTATTATTAATAAGGCAAAAGCACAAACACGTGACGACGATCCGAAGGTTGCAGATGAACTATTCTCTGTTTCTTCGGAAGAATCTGCACATGAAAATGACAAAGCAGGTGGTGATAATACGATGACTTCCGTTTCCACACCCCCTCGTCGTCCTGTTATTTCCGTTTTTACCTCCGGGATTCCTGAAAATGAAATTGTAAAAGAATCAGTCGAAAAAAAAAGAGTAAATCATATACAACCCAAAAGTATTGAAACCCGTGTAAAAGCTCTCATTAAAGATAAGGGGCATGTATATATGGGAAAATTAATCGAATATGTGCGGGAGACCTATAAACCTGTTATAAATAAATATATTAAAAGTCTCTATAATAAAAAATCGGACTTTTATATTTTACTTGGAAAAAAAAAGAATTATTATACCTTTACCTTAGTAAAAAACGCGGTGAAAAAGATTTTAAAAGAGGATAAAGAAATGCAGAGTCATCCGGATTTGCTCGTTTCCCTGGAAAAGGACCCCGGACTGTTCTATGTCCTTCTTTATGAACTTTTCGAAGAGAAAAAGGGAGAAGACACGGGTTCTTATATTTATTTACCAAAATGTCTTGATCCATGAGTATGGAGAGAAAAAAAGATGAGTGAGCCTGAATCGTTTCCCAGGCTCAGTCTGGCATGTGATGTTGAATAGAGATGAGTTTATAGATAAAAAGATAAGTCTTTAATTACAATGTTACGTCTTTAGATAATCAATTTTTTTTTTCATATAAATCGGTAAAGAACTCATAGAGAGAATGCCGATTTTATTATATGTGGAATAAAATAAGACGTTTCATCTCCGGATTTATTTCTTCCCGGGCCACGATACTGATATTTTTTTTACTCGCGTTTTTTTCCGTGACCGGAATGCTTGTACTTTTTTTTGAGTTTAAGGAGAATACACAATTCACGGATTTTATAGACGGCTTCTGGTGGGCGATCATCACCTTTAGTACGACGGGGTATGGTGATAAAGTTCCGGTCACCCTTGGGGGGCGTATTATCGCCATACTGGCGATTTTTTTAGGTATCGGTGCCATGACCTTTCTTTCCGGTACGCTTGCATCAATTTTTGTTGAACAGAGTAATAAAATCAGGAGGGGATTTATGGATTATGGGAAGAAAAAAAATCATTATGTTATCTGTGGTTGGAAAGATAATATCATGGATATTCTTAAGGAAATATTACGCTTAAACGGTGAAATTGATTCAAAGGATCTTGTTATTGTTTCGAATGTCGATTTTGAAAAGATAGAGAGCATAAAAAAAGAAAAGGAACTCTCTTCTGTCGGATATGTCAAAGGGGATTATTATTCGGATATAACACTAAAGCAGGCTAATGTGGCGAGTGCCCGCAAAGTAGTGATTCTTGCGGACAGACTTGAGAGTGCAACTCCGGAAGAAGTGGATTCAAAGACAGTTATGGCTGTTCTCACCGTCCGTTCCCTTTCAAAGGATGTCTATATCTGTGCCGAACTGCTGGATGAAAAGTATGAACCGTATATGAAGCAGGCGATGTGTGATGAGATTATCCGGATCAGGGATTATTCACGAATGATTGTTGCAAACTCTTCCGCTACAAATGGTATTTCTCAAATCATTTACAGTCTTATGTCCCCGGAAAGAGGGACGTCGAAACTATCAACCTGTATAATTCCACCAGATTTTGTGAATAAAACCTATTCTGATTTTAAAGTACATGTAAATCAAAATGGAGAACAGGTTTTGTTGGGAATACTTGAGAATACCGGGTCCCCGAATAAAATGAAAGTCGATGCCCTGCGTGAAGCCCAAAAAACATCGGATGTATCCAGACTTGTCCTGAATCTTAAGGCAGTAAAAGAATTAAAGGCGAACAATCCCGTATTTCTGCCCCATGATACATATGTCATCAGACATAATTGCATGGGAATTATTTTAGAAAAGTGAAGAGATTCAGACTTGTAATAAATTGATAATTCGGATTGCCGACGCAGCCTGGGTAATGATAAAAGAGGAGGACTTAAGCTTTGTCAGTAAGATTGGAACTGGTCGATAAACTAAAGAAAATACCATTCTTAAAAGATATAAGAGAAAATGATGACTATATGACTCGTTTACTGAGTATCATAAAAATACGGAAATATCCGGAAGGAAGATATGTGATTCAGGAAGGGGAGATCGGCTCGGAACTCTTTATTGTCTATAAAGGTGGTGTGGAAATACGAAAAAAGACAAGAGCGGGAGATGATTACACTGTTGTTGTCCTTAAAGCAAAAGATAATGCTTTTTTCGGAGAAATGGGATTGATTGATGATGACAAACGCTCTGCAACAGTCCTGACCCTGGAAAACTCTATTTTTATGGTAATTTCAAAAGAAGATTTTATCGCTCTGGGAAATCAATTTCCCGATATCGGGCTGCCGATTACCCGTGCCATATCAAAAATTCTTGCGGGACGCTTGCGAAAAACCACCCAGGATATGCTCACGATATTTGATGCTTTGGTGAATGAGATCCGGGGATAGGGTGATAAGAGAAATTTTCATATCTTAGGGCATCTCTCTTATAGATAAATGAGTTATATAAATTATTCTTTTATTACAAATTTAATTATAAGTTGATAGCCTAAAGTGATAACGTGATGCAATAAAATTATTTTATTCACAGAGCACAAAGAATCGTAAGTGCAGTGAATGAGTCACTATCAATGGCTGGTAATGTGTTTAGTTTTTTTCGGTCACGATAAGCAAAGATATTTTAATCTTTCCTTTAAGCTGTCCTTCCTGGTTAGGGCAGCTTTTTTTTGCGATACTACTCACCTTGACTCTCTCTATGCTTCTCCTTATAATAATCC
>JAFGRV010000133.1 GCA_016934975.1 Spirochaetales bacterium
AATAAATCCCCTTAAACTAAAAACACACAAGAAGCATATCGTCGCTCGTATATTTATACTATAGTTATTGTCCCCAGCCTCCCGGAAATAATGAGTTTTACACCCCCATGACATCCATCAATAAAAACCCTCGTGTTCATCCTCTTAAGGTGCTGAAACACCCCTCTTCTGGTTTAAATATGTTAGTTTTTTATACATGGCTGTTTTAATTTACACGGTATAATAGTTAAAACTAACGTTCACCTTTCTTTTCTATTTCTATCATCCCGGAAAAGTAATTTTCATACTTTTCCTCCATGAGACCTAAAAGGTGGATATTTAAAGCACTTTAGATTAGATTCCACTAAAGAATGCATAATATACTATTTATGAAGTTCTTGCAACCCTATAACGAGAAGGTTTTTCTATTATTTTTGTAACCGTACTATGGTGAGAAGAATATAACATATCCACGTCAAAATATGATACCGGCAGCTTTCAGATAAAGCTGCCGGATTATATAGGTAAAAATTGATATTATTTATAAACGCCATACTCTTTGGTGAAATTTATTAACATTTTTAAATTTTCCGGTTTTGCCTGATCGAAAAATGCCCCGTTCGCCATCACAAAACCGCCGTCTTTCCCGACCGTATCGATAAGTTTCCTGGCATATTCTTTTATTTCATCGGGAGTTCCCAGTTCCAGCATTCCGGAGGGAACATTTCCGAATATACACAATGTATCACCAACGATTTTTTTTGCTTTAATGAGATCAGTTTGATCAAACATCCAGAGTGTTTTGCCTTTGGGAATATCCTTAATCACATGTAATCGGGAGTTATATCCCCCTTCTGCCGCGGGAAAAGGGACACACCCTGCATCAATAAGCCCCTCGATAACTTTTTGGAGTGTCGGCCAGTAAAATTTCTTAAACTGTTCGTCCGAGAGGAACCCATCCGCTCCTTTATGTAACGGTATAAAAATTAAGGGATTTCCGGTCTGGGCTGCCGAGGCAACACCCATATTAATCATTATCGGTGTAATCGCTTCCATGGCTTTTATGAGTACATCCGGCCGCCTGTACATATCGAGCATAATGCCTTTTGTCCCCCGCAAGGTATCTCCGATCGTATCAAAAGGAGCCTTGGTAAATCCCCCGAGAATATTCGGGAATCCTAAAGTTGCCATTTCTCCGTCAAAACCACCCATAGCCATGGCCCATTTTAATGCTTCCGCCCCTGCCTCGAAAAGGGCTTTATATGTTTCCTGAACAGGGGGTAATCCAAAGGGTACAAAACTAAAGGCAACACCATACATCTCGAGGATTCCGGTAAATGGAGGAAGCATGGCAAATCCGCCTAATGAACCGAAGACACGGGGCAGGTAAAAATTCCTGAAGAATAATGAGGGATCGGTGATTAAGAGATCATATTCCTCCGGTTTCATATATTCACCTTCATTGCATTGATAGGAATGTTCCGGCGCTACACCATGCCCCGGCCAGGAATACAATTTATAATCAAGAATCTCGAAAAATTTTCCCGGTCCCGGTCCTGATGCTCCCCATTGAATATCGGGTTTAAAATCGATCACGTATTTCTTGTAAGCGCCGGCGCATTTGCCATAGTCATACATCGCATCTTCAACAGTAATCCCTGAGTATGCCATGGGAAACATACTCGGGAACAGAGTAACCGGCACCCGGTCCGGTTCCTTTAATTGGATAGCCTCTTTTATTCGGGTGATGCTTGCCATATAATCGGCCTTTGCCTGAGGACTCTGAAATGCAAGGTCATTCCCCTGGGGATCTTTTGGTGATAACAATTTTAAGAAATTTGCTTCCTGCTTATCCGCCGGAGTCATTTTTTTCTTATCATTTTCCATACTCTTACCCTCCTATCCAATTTTTCGTTAACGTGACTGCTGACACAGCGTCTTTACCATACGCATCGGCTCCGGTATGAACCTTTACCTGTTCATCCATCTGGCCTCCCCCGATCATAATTTTGATGTTGTCTCGTAACCCTGCGTTTTTAATCGCCGAAACGGTATTTTTCATTTCATCATAGGCCAGAGTTAAAAATCCGCTTAGTCCGAGAACCTGAGGTTGAAAATCACGGACTGCCTCTATAAATTTCTCCGGGGCAACATCCACTCCCAAATCCAGAACTTCATAACCATTCACATCAAGCATAAAGGTCACAATATTTTTACCAATAGAATGGATATCACCTTTTACCGTCCCAAGAAGCACTTTACCCAGGCGTTTTTGAGCAGGCAAACCGGCTAGTGAAGGCTTAATGAGTTCGGTAATTTGATTCATCATTTCACCCGCCATTATTAATTCAGGTAAAAAATATGTTTTGTTCTCATAGCGCTTGCCGACGATATCCATAGCCAGTCGTACCGACTCTAAAATAAGCGAAGGCTCTGATCCGCTTTTCACCATCTCTTTTACCAAGGCAAGGGCTTCGGCCTCCTTCATATCAGCGATGGCGTTAATCAATTTTTTTGACATAAAATCCTCCTTCTTTTAACTACATGAAAAGAATCACTCTGCGTTTTTCCCTCCATTATTTTTTACCATATCCAGAATCCCCTCCCGGTAACTTTGAGTAAAATTCATGCAATACGGGTCTTTTCCTAATAATAATTCGGTAGTGAGTATTGCAGCTTTCAGCTCCTTATCCAGGGGATCACAGATAGCACTTTCCAGCCCCGCCTGCATCGCGAGTATTAAAAATGTCCGGTTAATATAGGAACGGACAGGTAATCCAAAAGAAATATTGCTTAATCCCGCGGTAAAATGAACTTCCGGATATGCCTGGCGTACGGCTTTTAATGTATCGAAAAATATTACCGCGCTTTTAATATTTGTACTTATGGTCATAACAAGAGGATCAATATAAATACGGTTATCGGGAATACCTGCACGGCGGGTAGCTTCAAGGATATTATGTACTTCCTCAAGCCTCCCTTCACACGTTTCCGGGATCAGTACCCCTCCCATGGCAAGAGCGATAACCTCGCAATTATATTCCGCTACAAGGGGTAATATACCTTCGAGGCGTTCCTTTTCTCCATTTATAGAATTAATCATTGGGGTTTTCGCAGTCGCCTTTATCGCGGCAGAAAGAGCCCTGGGATTGGCGCTGTCAAGACATAACGGTATGTCCACGACTGCCTGAACCGTTTCAACGAGCCAGATCATATCCCCCGGTTCATCTTCCGGATGGGTCCCCGCATTAAGATCAAGCCAACTGGAACCGGCAGCAACCTGTTGTTTTGCGAGATTTTCAATAAACCCGGCATCCTTCTCACTTATCGCCTGTTTTACCCGTTTACGGGTTCCATTTATTTTTTCACCGATTATTTTCATCCTTACTCCTGTGCATGATAAGTTCCCTCCTGATACTTTTTATGCAATCCATAAATAGCTTCCGAAGTTTCCTTTTATTTATATAAGACCGCCACTCTCCATTAAAAAATCAGTTTGCAGAAGGTCTTTACCTATTTTACCGGAATATACCATAATAGTACAACCGAAAAAAGCCTCAAAACACTATATATGAATCATCCGGCCATCAACCCCACGCATAACTTCCATAGTGATCTCGGAAAGTGTCGGGTGAGCATGAATCATCCCGGCCACATCCTCCGGCAGCAATTCGGCTTTTTTAGCCAATAGAATTTCATGTATAAGTTCACTCGCTTCAGACCCGATAATAAAGGCCCCGAGAATTTCTTTTGTATCAGGGGAAAAAAGAATTTTAACAAAACCTTCGGTATTTTCCAGGGCCGTTGCTTTTCCGGCGCCTTTGTACGGGAAGATTACTTTTTTATATGAGATATTTCTTTCCCTGAGCTGCACTTCCGTCGGTCCGAACCCGGCTGCCTGAGGCTCGGAATAGACCGCCCTGGGGATAAGATCGGGATTGATTCGTTTTTCAGGGAGAAGCCCGGCAATATGCTCAACGGCAATTTCACCCTCCTTTGACGCCACATGTGCCAGTTGCGGCGAGTTTATCACATCTCCGATAGCATATATTCGCGGCACCGAGGTTTCGTAATAATCATTAATGCTGATGCATCCCCCCTCTGTTTTTATGGATAACGGGTTTGTATCAAGAAGGCTGATATCCGGACTACGCCCCACGGCGATGAGCATCTTATCAACATTAATCGAGTCCTTTTTTCCCCCGGCGTTTTCGAGTTGAATTGTGAAGGATCCGTTCCTCCTGTCATACGAGACTGCTTTTGTGGATGTTCTGATATCAATTCCCTGTTTTTTTAATTGTTTTCCGAGGTGCACTGCCACCTCATCATCTTCAAGAGGCAGAATCCGCTCCATCATCTCGACGACATGAACCTTGACGCCAAAGGATTGAAAAATATAGGCAAACTCGATGCCGATGGCTCCGCCCCCTAAGATCATCATTGACCCCGGGAGTTCCGTGAGGAGCAGGGCGCCGGTAGAAGAGAGGATGTCCTTCTCATCAACAGGAAATCCGGGGATTACTTTCGGCCGGGCTCCCGTGGCGATAATAATATTTTTAGCAGTGAGTTCTCCATTGGTGTTCGTTGAGAGTCGTATTGTTTTTTTTGAGGTTATGGTTGCTTCGGCCTGAATAAATTCCACTTTATTCTTTTTGAGCAAATAATGAACCCCTTTGGAAAGTTTTTCCGCCGCACTTCTCGACTGCTCCCGGACATACTGATACTGTAATCCCGAAAGATCGATGCCGACTCCCATCCGTGACAACGCTTCCGTCGAACGGACCAGCGTTGCCTGATGAATAAGGGATTTGGAGGGGATACAACCGATATTAAGACAAACTCCCCCGGCCTTATCTTTTTCTATGATTGCAACAGACAGACCAAGCTGTGCCGCGCGAATCCCGGCAACATACCCCCCCGGTCCCGATCCGATGATAATAAGATCATAGTTTTTCTCTGTCATAGGCTTCTCCTTTCTTCGGAAGTTCTTATACATAATTCAATGCTGATATTGTATTCACCTGATTCAATCGCGTACACGCGATATTCAATCGCGTACACGCGATAGTCGATCGCACCCATGCGATACGAATCAGGAGTATCCGGGAGAACCTCAATAAAACGCGGAAGCGGGATTCTCCATTAATGTTTTAAGATCATGTAAAAAACGGGCCCCCACGGCTCCATCGATGACACGGTGGTCACAGGAGAGAGTGAATTGTGAAACCGGAAGAACGACAATTTCATCTTTATTATTCACACCCGGTATTTTCTTAATTGTTCCGACAGCGAGAATTGCGCTATCCGGGGGATTGATAATCGCGGTAAACTCATCGATGCCAAAACTCCCCAGGTTGCTTATTGTAAAGGTTGAATTTGTAAACTCATGAGGTTCCAGTTTTTTCTCCCGCGCCCTGGAAATAAGGTCCTTTAATTCCGAATCAATCTGCCGTATTGATTTTGCCCCGCAATCTCGTACAACCGGAGTAATGAGACCATCCGTGAGAGCAACTGCGATCCCGATATCTGCATGGGCATAGGTAAGAATTTCCTGGCCTTCCATAGACACATTGATATTGGGATTTTTTTTCAATGCTTCCGCGGCAAATTTCAACAGAAATGCATTAAGAGAGACTTTTTCATCTTGTTGTGCATTAAGAGAATTCCGGGCTTCCAGGATTGTCGTCATATCCACACCAACCCGCAGATAAAAATGCGGCCGTGTTTGTTTTGACTCTGTTATACGCCTGGCAATCACCTTTCTTATCTCACTCATCGGGGTTCGTGTCACGCTTTGGGAGAGTGTATGGATCACACCCCGGGAAGGCGCTTTTTGCTGAAAAGCCTCTATATCTCTTTTTATAATCCGCCCCCCCGGACCAGTGCCTTTTACCTGTGCCAGGTTGATATTTTTATCTGCTGCAAGTTTCCGTGCCAGGGGGGAAGC
>JAFGRV010000134.1 GCA_016934975.1 Spirochaetales bacterium
GGAAAATCTAATTCCAATGGAATTGAATTATTTCATTATTTTTTCTTGATGAAATAATAGTATATAATGATCCTGTAAAAGCTTTCGTTTTGGAATCAAGTAAAGAACAGAGAGACAGGCTGATGGAATTTCATTGGAGGCCTTGAAATTTAAAAATTAGTGAAGAAATTTGATACAATCCGGGAATATTCCTTTGTTAAAATTATTGCCATCCGGGGAATAATTATATTAGAATCGTCATATATTACCGGAAATACAAATGATCGAAAAAATTATTAAGAGAGATGGTACTCTTGTTCCTTTTGACAAAAGAAAAATAACCTTCGCAATATTACAGGCCGCGATCGCTGTCGGAGGACGGGACAAATCGATTGCAGAATCTATAACGAATGATGTGATCCGGTTTCTTGCAATACAGATTCGCAAAGGGGCAAAAAAGGAAGGAAATACATCCGGGGGGACATATCCGACAGTGGAAGAAGTGCAGGATCTTGTTGAGAAATGTCTTATTGAACGGGGTCATGCAAAGACGGCAAAGGCCTATATTCTTTACCGTTATGAGCATTCATTAAAAAGGGCAGGGGAGAAAAATCTTACCTATTCATCCGAAAATATACCATATAAAAAATTATGGTATACCCTCACCTGGGCGGTGGATCATGAGTGCATACAATTGTCGCAACTCGAATCTTATGTTAAAGGGAACCGTTTTGAGCACCTTATCCGGATTTCAGAGGATTTCTATCGCTCTGAAATTGAGACTGCTGTTTTAGAGATAGAAAAAAGAATAAAGGATTTAAAAGTAATAATTATAGCCGGTCCTTCTGCTTCGGGGAAAACGACAACCACGTTAAAGATTCAAAACATATTAAAACAAAAAGGAATAGATTTGGTACCTCTGGTTGTGGACAATTATTTTTTTGATCTTACCCACCATCCCCGGGATACTACCGGCGATTATGATTTTGAAACTCCTCAGGCTCTGGATTTAGAGATGATTAATGCACATATTAAAGAACTTATATCGGGAAATGAAGTCGCTATTCCTTTTTATAATTTTAAAAAAGGGAAAAGAGATGGGTATTCGGGAACTCTTAAACTGAAGAAAAATGAAATTCTTCTTATCGATTCCCTTCATGGAATGTTTGAACAGATGACAGAGGATATACCCGGGATTCAAAAGTGTAAAATTTATATTGAAACTCTTTCACAGTTAAAGGATAATGATTCCAGGTTTGTCAGGTGGTCTGATATCAGGATGATGAGAAGAATGGTTAGGGATACACAATTCAGGAATTACAATCCCCATGAGACAATTACTCATTGGCGGTATGTGCGCAGGTCGGAATTGCGTTATATTATTTCAAAGCTCGAATTTGCACATGTTATTATAAATAGTTTTCTCCCGTATGAATTACCCATTCTTAAATGGCATTTAAAGGATTTTTTTACCGGATTTACCGATACCTTAAGAAGCATCAAAGAACATGAGGATGCTTATGAGCGTGCACTTCGAATATCAAAACTATTGGAACAAATTCCCGAATGGGGTGAGATGAATTATATACCCCCCGATTCATTGTTAAGAGAATTTATCGGGGGAAGTATATATACATATTAGAGATGATTGCACATCTCATAGGCTGCTGATACGGCCGTGCTGCTGCAATTATTACCTCGTACATGTAAGGAGATTTATGTCTGCTGCCGGTTTTTTTCTTGCATCACCATTTTTCTGGTTTTTCCTTTCTGCCCTTTCTCTTGGGGCGGGAATAAGCAGAGTGACCCGTTTTATCAAAGTAAAGGAGAACCTGGAAAAAGCAAAAAACAGGAAATGGATTGAGGTCTGTATCTGTTTCTCTTTCTCTATTCTTTTTGCTATCTGTTCTATCATAGTTCCGGGTGCCCGGGAATTGGTAAATATTAATTATCTGTATGTTTATCTTATTCTTGCTGTCATATCTTTTTTGGGTTTTAGATTTAAAAAGACATGTGGTATTCCTTTTCTGTTTCTTACCATTTTATGCTTTATTCTTTTTCTTCTTTTTTTTCAAGCTCTCACGTCTTTTACCGGGGAAACTGAAATTGCACAGCTTCACGTATTCCGGGTGAAAGATAACTCGACAACCATGGAATTAATACTTCCCGATGGCAGTGATAACGTGCTTGAAATGAAAGGGGTGTATTTTGCTCCGGTGGTGAAGATCATTATTTTGGATGATTTACTGGTTTTCTTCGGAGGAAAAACCTGGTATCGTTTTGTCGGAATCATTACCTATCCGGAAGAAAAAGAGAGTGAAATCCTTATCCCCGCAGATAAATTTGAATTACCCGCACCCCCGGGAATTCCTTTTGGATTATATAAATTTGTTGAAACCTATGAACACTATATACCGGGGATAAAAAGCGCCCAACAGGAGGTCGTACAGAAGAAGGCAGTGAAAATGACAAGTTATTCCATAAAGGTACAAAATGACGGCGGGGTTATTGTTGAAGTCATGGAATAATAGTAATAAACTCAGGAATTGACAGGTTATCTTTATTTCAAATATTCTTCGATTACCACCTTCAGGTCTTTATTTATTTTTATGAGTTCTTCTGATTTTTGTTGGAATTCAATGTAGGTACCGTAGAATTTTAATTGCTTGTCACTTTCCCAAATAATACATAAATCGTTTTTACTGAGCTCTGCCATCTTGTTTCCATTCTCATACCAATATTTCCATAGTCCGTCTTTTTTGCCCATTACATAATTTCCGGACATTCGTTCAATTCCGTTTTCATACCAAAAAGACCAGATCCCATTCTCTTTCCCCTCTTTATATGAACCAACCGCCTTCTTTTTTCCGTTCTCATATATCCAGATAAAAGAACCATCCTGGACCCCATTCTTATAGTTTCCTTCTATCTTTTTCTTTCCGTCCTCAAAAAACCAGATGCACAATCCCTCAAGTTTTCCCGCAGCATAGTTCACTTCCAGTTTTTTTTCCCCGTTTTCATACCATTTTGTAACCTTTCCCTGGAATTTCCCCGATTCGTAAAATCCTTCGCTTTCCTTTTTTCCCGATTCATACCAGAAGGTCCAGTATCCTGCTAATTCATCATTTATATAATCTCCCTGTTTTTCTTTATTTCCATTTTTGTACCAGTAAACCCAGAATCCGTTTTTAAGATCTTTTGCATAAAACCCCGATAGTTTTATGGTTCCGTTTTCATACCACCAGCGGAATTTACCCTCCCGAATTCCTGAAATGTACGTCCCCTGGGCAGATACATTCCCATTCTTATAATACCACGTATTCAAACCATTCATAATCACGGGGTTGTCCCGGAGTAAATAACCCTCCCGTCGTATTTCTCCCGTAATATAATAATATCTGACAATTCCCGAAGGGATTCCATTCTCATAGGTAATAATTCTGTAGAAAGCGGCATTCTTCCAGTCAGGTACCTCCACAAATTCATCATTATAATAAGAAAGCCATGTTCCTTCCTTTTTTCCCTCTGTATTTGTTTCGTTCGGGTATTCCGGTATATGGACCGGTTTCCCTGCCGATACGCAGGAAAACAATCCGCTGAGTAAAATACTAAGAATTATAAAATATTTAATAGCCATCTTCAAACTCCTTACATTACGCAGGCTGCGCCTGCAACCCAAATCATGTTTTATATTACTCAAAGTGTCCCAGCCACCTATCCGCGCTTATAATACAAAGATTATTTTCTTTTTTATATGTATCAGGATCCATGACTACTTGAATACCGGGAACTTCCAACTGTTGTGAAAAATAACGCAATTGTTTACTAAAATGATTATTTGAAACTTTTGCTTCAACTAAAAACCAGGGTTGATTGTTTTTCCGGACTAAAAAGTCGACCTCTTTTCCATCTCTTGTATGAATGTAGTGAAGACTACAATTGGCAAATCCAAGATCAGTCCAGAGAGTTGTTGCTTTATAGAGATGACTTGCTATGAGGTTTTCGAATTTTTTACCAATATTATCCAATTGTGACCAATCCCATAAATAATATTTTGGTCTTTTCTGAATGCTTCTCATTATTTTTTTAGAATAAGGTGAAATTTTATAGATAATATATAATTTCTCAAAAATTGCTAACCAGGATTGAATTGTTGGAACAGAGACTTTTAAATCCTGTGAAAGAGAAGTGTAGCTAAATAA
>JAFGRV010000135.1 GCA_016934975.1 Spirochaetales bacterium
ACGGGCCATAGAATTCGAAATCAACAGGCAAAAAAAATTAGTCAATAAAGGGCACATGATAGAACAGCAAACCCGGCTCTGGGATGAAAATTCACAAAAAACATATCTCATGAGGACAAAAGAAGATTCCCAGGACTACCGCTATTTTCCCGATCCGGACTTGATTCCACTGATACTGACTGACCACGACATCGACTCAATAAAAGCACATGTCCCACTGCTGCCCCTGGAAAGAAAGATCATTTATGAAAAAGAGTATTCCCTTACAAGTGACGAAGCACGGCTATTAATGATAAATCCCGTCTACGCGGATTTTCTAAAAGAGACAATCGGACATTATGATAAACCCCGCACCGCGGCAAACTGGTTTTTTAACGAAATTCTTTCCTACGTAGCTGCAACCAATACCATCCCCCTTAAACCCCTTGATTTTGCCATGTTTCTGAAAAAAATTGATAACCACGAAATCAGCGGCAAGATCGGTAAAAATGTGATTAAAATGGGCATAGAAACCGGGAAAAAGCTTATTGATATCATCGAAGAAAAAGGAATGCGCCAGATCACCGATACCGAAGTCATACAAGCAGCGATACTTCAGATTCTTGATAAACATAAAGAACAGGTGGAAATGTATAAAAGCGGTAAAACCGAAATATACAGCTATTTTGTGGGGCAGGTCATGAAAGCGACAAAAGGAAAAGCAAATCCCGGAATTGTAAATACATTACTCAAAGAGCTGCTGGAGAAAAAATAATCCCGGTGTGTTGCGGAACATCTTCAAATTCCCTTGATAATTTCCCGACCCGGGAATTATAATTTCATTGAACCGCTATGAACCGATACATGAGCGTCATCATCTTGATACTCGCCCTCCCCATTTCCGGTTTCACCTCTCCTATTGATACGGTAAAAGAAAAATACCCATTGGTTTATGAAGAACTCTCCCATGTTCCAAGGTTTCGGAAAGATTCGGCTGCTTCAAAGGCCATCGCAGGCCTCCTCATCAATTCCGGGAACCCCGATGTGGAACGTGCGTTTCACATTATGGCCGAAGGCCATAATGTACATAGAAAGCTGGAAGGGGAATTCGGCGATTATGTAAAACAAAAGAAAACCGGCTATAACCTCCCGGCATACAATACCGCATTTTTTCTATTATATGAACTCGCATCCCTCGGACCATTAGAGAGTCTCGTGGCACCCTCTATCGCCATCTCGAATTCCTTTCTCATCACCTTTGGCAGCCCCGGGGTCCGGAAGGCAGCTGTAACGACCTGCATGGAATTCTACAAATTTTTACTACAGATTGATGAAATCCAGAAATCTTCCAACATTTTTCATCTGTCCGATTACCCTCTTGAAGCACTCATACAGATGTGCCGGATCTGGGGTACGGGGATGGCCGGACCGTCGTGTGAAAATGAGAGTGTAGCACAACAGGATTTTGCCTCTTTTCTCACCACACCCATCACCCTGAAACGGTTCGAATGGAATACCATCAACCTTACCTATCTCTCCCGACTCAAAAATTATTTTTCCGGGATTGATGGCTACACCCTCTCATCAACCGATGCTGTGGAGAAGATTACTCAATTTATATGGAACAGTAATCACTGGAAATATCCCGCTGTGGCATCTTTGAATCCCGATACAGGGGTTCCCTACGAATGTATCGATTATGATGGCATTTCCGTCTACAACTCCAACATGCATAATCCCGATTATATTCCGGATATGCTTTTTCAGGATAAGGATTTTTTCGGCTGGTGCACCGATGTGAGACAATCCATGCAGTTTGTTGCCACTGCCCTGGGGATCGCGACGCTCCACACAGGATATGGCATTATAGTGGATAAAAAAGAATACAGCCACTACTATGTGATTTTCTACAGACCAGAATTAAAAACCTGGGCCCGGCACAAAGGGGATTATACAGCCACCCCGGATGACCGCAGGACCCCTGTTATTTTCCTGAACCCTGTCCTGGATCAATGGGACTACTGGAAAGAGGGTGATAACTGGCATCAGGGAAATTTTTTCACCTATAATGATGCCATTGAGGCTTCAAAGATCGCGGAACTCTATGATATCGGGATTCCAACGGGGATTGTAAAAGCAGTGACCTTTGATAAAATGAAGATTGACACCTCTCTGTTTACAACACTATGTAAAGATGCTGATAAGGATCTGGCAAGTGATTTTATGGAAAAAAACATTTTTGCGACAAATCCGGTGCTTCCCGATTCGGATAAAGATACCTATTCCGATTACTGGGAAATCCTCCATGGGTATAATCCCCTGGACAAAGCCTCACCGGCAGATAAGAACATCATCGCCCTGGATGGTATTTTGAATGATTTTTTGAACCGGAAAGAGGTAAAAATTCTTCAAGATACAAAAGGTGATAATAAAGGTACGGGAACCCCGGATATTAAAGCACTCTACATAAAACCGGGAAAGACGGCGATCTATTTCGGAATTTCATATTTTACAAAACCCCTGACGAATAATATTTATACATTCCATATTCAGACGGGAACCAATAAAAATTATTGGGTCCAATGGGGAGACAACTGGGGCATCAACATTTTAAAATTTGAAAACGGAACCCCTTTCGAAGAATGGGAAAAAGCAGGGATCCTCGCCGGCGTTTCCTGCACAATAAATACAAATCCGGAATTAGCCCTCCCCTACGCACAATGCGAGAATCCCGACTCCTTATCCATCCGGTTTATCGCCGGAGACAATACAGTCTGGGACGCGGATTCAACGGAGTTTATCACCGTCTCACCCATCAACCCCTGAATAAAAAAAGATAAAACTCTATTCAGGTACTTTCCGCAAAACCTGCATTCTATCCGGGGAATTTTATTGCACCTGTTATTTTCATGGATTATACTTTTAAACGTATACGGCAGAAGGAGAGAATAATGAAGATAAACAAGAAGCCACCGATAAAGAGATTTTTCACCTTTTTATCCGATTCTTTGCGAAAAAAGATTTATGCTATCATTGTCTTGATGAGCGTGATCGTACTCATCATGGCCCTCGCCTTTATATGGCTCGCGGATACGTTGAATCTGATTACGAATATAACAAGTGCAGAACGAAGACATTCGGTCATGTTAAGTGATGCAACGACGAATTTATATAAATATATTCAATTCGGAAATGAAGAATATCTGAAGCTCTACAGGGAGTATATCGAAGGAGCATATTCCTATTCCACCACTTTCGGCAGTATTCCGGAGATGCTCAAAAACAGATCATATCACGAGATTGTCGTTAAAATCAGTGACACAATGACGGAATTTGATAAAAAAGGTGCGGACATTTTATTAAGCAGAGTCATGCTGCTCATGTGGCATCCGATTGTTAAAGAATTAATAGAGACGGCAGGTATCGGCTCTGATGCGACAGGCAAATATATTTCCCTTATCAACGTATTTCTAAAGAGTTCTTCCGAAAAGGAGAAACAGGATTTTTTTAAGGAAATGACAATCTTTGAAGGTCTCATGCATGATCTGGGAAGAGATTTTTCATCAGGATGCCGGAACTTATCAGCCTTTGTCATTACCATTGTCGTTGTCGCTGTGTGGGGTATTTTTCTTGTTCTCACATTCTCCGGGCTTTTAATATCCAATTCCATAGCCCGCAGCATCACCACTCCGGTTAAGAGTATGATCGAAGGAATTAATCACCTTACAAAGGGAGATCTCCGTATACAATTCGAAAAAAAGTCGAACGATGAGATTGGCAGGTTGTCCCTGGATCTCAATGGGTTTGTCAGGGATTTAAACAACATCATTTCATTAATGAAAAAGTCTATTAATAAAAATCAAGCCATTAGCTCACAGCTCCTTGCATCAGCCACTGCGTCAGTCCGGTCGGTGAGTGGAATAAAAAAAAATCTGGAAAATATAAAGGTAGAATCGGATGTTCTTAATGATGAGATTACCAAATCCCATGAATCATCACAACAATTGAGTACTTTTTCTGAAATTATAAAAAATAATATTGATACACAGACCGTTGATATTTCCGAGTCCTCGAGCTCTATCGAAGAAATGATCGCCTCGATTAATAATATCTCGAAAACGACAAAATTGAAGGCCGAAGTCGTTACCAACCTTCAGAAGACTGCTCTTGCCGGTGATCGTGCCATGGAAGAAAATATCACCATAATAAATAAAATTACCCATTCCACTCAATTTATCCTGGAGATGATCGATGTGATTAACAGCATTTCCAGTCAGACAAATTTATTGGCCATGAACGCTGCCATAGAAGCCGCCCACGCAGGAGACGCGGGGAAAGGATTTTCCGTTGTAGCAGATGAGATAAGAAAGCTTGCGGAAAACAGCAGTAATAGTGCTCAGGAAATCTCCAAATCTTTAAATGAAGTTGTGAATGCCATTGATATCGCGGGAAATACTTCCACAGTTGCGGAAAAAAGTTTTAAGGACATGGTTCTGGAAATAAATGAAGTATCTTTAAGCTTTAGTGAAATTACGAATACCATGGAGGAACTTTCTTCCGGTGCAGAACAAATAACAACGGCCCTCACCTCTCTGATCGAATCGAGTCAAACAATCAGCAACCTGGCAAAAGATATCTCGATGAAATCCTCCGGGATAAATGATTCGCTGGAAAATGTGAATCAATTATCCAGGAAAAATAAATTGGGTATCGACAATATTAATATCAGTACAGGAGATATCTATAATACTATTCAGGATGTTTCTAAAAACGGTTTGGAAAATCAGGAGAATTTAAAGGCTATTGACGAATTAATCGTGAGCTATAAAACATAACCTATATCAGTAACCAGTATGCTCGTGAAACAGGGGAAGCTCCTTGTCTGTCAGAATCAGACAGATCAGGGAGGCAATGGTTTCGGACCCGATGACCGTATGCTGATTTTTCTTTGCCCCGAGGATCCCCCTCAGGGAACGGCGGACTTCTTCGCTTCCGGTCAGTTCAAAAATAATATCCACCGATTCTCCCAGAAGACAGATCTCTTCCATGGACATTATTTTAATTCCTTTACTTTTGGCCAGAATCTTTCCCGGGGTCTCCGCCGGTTCTTCAACAGCGGCGATCTCAACACCTTTTTGCTCATACTTCAGTAACTCCTGAAGCAGGATTGATCCTACACGGCCCAGGCCGATGATGGCAATGGATATTCTCATACTTTTAACTATAAAGGAATCCTGCTCATTATCAAGGGTAAAATTAAAAATTATACTCCCAATTAATTGAGGTTGTCCCGCAACCCCAAAC
>JAFGRV010000136.1 GCA_016934975.1 Spirochaetales bacterium
CATCCGTCTGATTGAAGAGGAACGGGAACATGGCATATTTCTGACAGTATTGGGTTTTGGTATGGGAAATTATAAGGATTCGAAGATGGAACAACTGGCTGATAAAGGTAACGGGAATTACGCATATATAGATAATCTCACGGAAGCAAAAAAAGTCCTTGTTCATGAAATGGGCGGGACCCTTGTTACCATCGCAAAAGATGTGAAAATCCAGATAGAGTTTAATCCTGCCATGGTAGACTCCTACCGGTTAATCGGTTATGAAAACAGAATCCTCGCGGCCGAGGATTTTGCCGATGACAAAAAAGACGCCGGGGAACTGGGAGCAGGGCATACAGTCACAGCCCTTTATGAATTGATCATGAAGACTTCCGGGGAAGCCGGGGATGATGATTTACGTTATTCCGAAACCGGGATCAAAGATGATGCAAAAATGAGTAATGAACTGATGTTTTTAAAATTCCGGTACAAAAAACCTGATGCGGATGAGAGTACCCTTTTACAGGAACCGATTCCCTACAGGGACGAACCCCTCAACAGTACATCCGAAAATTTCAGGTTCTCCGCGGCAGTGGCGGAGTATGCACTTCTTTTGAGGGATTCCAAATACAAGGGGAATTCCTCATTTCAACAGGTCATCGAGCTGGCACAAAACTCAATCGGAAAGGATGTTTACGGCTACAGGAATGAATTTATCGAACTTGTAAAAAAAGCAGAAACATTAATGAACCAATAATGTCACCCGGGGTTGCTCAGAAATAAAATATTCTACCTTTTTTTTGAGCAACCCCTTTACATACATAAAAAAAAAATATTATACTATAGCAAAAGGAGTGGCAATATATGGAAATAAGCAGCATCAATACTATTAATAATAATGTTGAACAGCTTACAAACATCCTGCGCCTATCTGCCGAACAATCAACAGATTTAACGAAAAAACTGCTCAAGGTAAATATCGAACAAATGGTTCCCGAAGGTAAAACAGAGCTTATCGGTACATTTGTGGATACGTCTGCTTGACAGCAGTCGCTTAAGCAGCGGTCGCTTGACAGCGGTCGTTTAATCGGCCATTTAAACAATTATTTTCCTACTACTTATAGCATTCACCTTAAAATGGCACGTTATTTAGGTTTTCAGTAATCATTAAAATTTCCATCCGACACCTATATATCCCGAGATTACATACCGGATAAAGGTTTCTTCAAGAAAAAGTTCAAAATCCGGCAGAAGAGGCGATAAATTCAAATGATACAGGATTGAAAGTGTGACATATAAATTTTTTGTTACTGATATATCTGCTCCGCAACCCAAAGATACATATAAATCATCAAATTTTGTATCAATGAGATCATCTGTTTCACCGTCACCATCCCAGTCTTTGGAAAGGGTCATATGATATAACAGACCTGCGGCAGGCCAGATAACAATGCTTCCCAAAGAGATCGGATATTTACCTAATAATCCCAAATTGAGAAAAGTCCAGGAATAATTATACGGTGAGAATTGAGTGTCTTGATTGATAATTGCTTTATCTGTAAAAGGTACATCCAGGGACATAGTATAGGTGAGAGATATCCTGACATATGTCGCATCTACGAAAGCACCAAAACCCGATAGTGTATCAGTAAGAGTCATTTCCGGATAATCCTCCTGATCTGATACATATCTGTATGTCCAACAACTTAAGCCTCCTTCTGCCTGGATACCAGCAGAGATATCGATCTGAGCAAATACTCCTATTGAAAGGCTTGTTGATAATAATATAAAAAATATATTTCTCATATATGCCTCCATATAATAATTAAGTATAGAGGTACTTTATTTAATATCAATCTAAAAAGTTTGTTAAATAGAGAACCGAAGATAATTAACTCTTGATGACACAATAAAACCTATATTTTATCAAAATTGATGGGTTTACAGAGGAGTAAAAGACCACCTCCACGCGAGGTGGTTTTCATTTGATAGTAAACATCTTCTTTTATCTCCTTATATAAGGATCTCCGATAGCTTTTGCGATGGGAATAACATATTTTGTCCGGTCCGGATCCTTGAGCTTATTTGTATCTATCGTTACATTTCCTGATTCATTTATAGTGACAATTATTACTTTCATACTGTTCTCCTTCTTACTTATACCGAAAGGATGATCTGACAAAGATCGCCTTGTTTCCGCTGGCTTAACCGGTTCCAGCCGTTTTGCAGAGCAATCTTTAAAATTTCGGTCCGGGCATATTCCTGTTTGATCTTGCTTATTATCCGCCCTATATCTTTCCCTTCATCATATTGATGAGGAAAGAGAGTAAACCACTTTCCGTCTTTTAAAACGTAGCAGACAGGCACTCCCAAAGGATCACGGATAAGACCACTCACCAATGAGGGATCCCCCAAACTTTGCGGGATTTCTTTTTTCTTAGGGGTTGTAAAAACAAAGTTAAATTTCTTTAATACAATTGTAAGGATATTAAGGTTTTTAATAACTGTTTTTATTTCTATTATTTTTTCCATTGAAACTCCTTTGAGTATATAATGCAAAAAGTATGCCATATACACTCTTTATTTCTTTTTTTCCGGACATAATGGATATATATTCCATA
>JAFGRV010000009.1 GCA_016934975.1 Spirochaetales bacterium
GGATATTCAATCAATCACTTCCTTTCTTAATGAGACAGGGAAGAAAAAGATAACGGTAAAATCACCCCGGAAAGGAAAACATCTGAAGATTATAAACATGGCGGAGGAAAATGCCCGGGAGGAAATTCTTAACAGAGTGAAACGACTCAATCTAAAAAAAGCCATGGAAGAGCTCCGGGCAGTATTAGGATTACCTCACTATCCGGACCGGATCGAAGGATTTGATATTTCTCACCTTGGTGGTGATTTTACCGTCGGTTCAATGGTCTCTTTTTTACATGGCCTTTCGGATAAAAGCTCCTACCGGTATTTTAAAATCCGGAGCCTGGAACCGGGAAAAATCGATGATTATGAATCGATCCGGGAGGTGATAGCGCGGCGATATACCCGGATTATCAATGAAAACATAAAAAAGCCGGATCTCATCCTTATTGATGGGGGGAAGGGCCAGGTTTCGGCTGCATATTCAATTCTAAAGAAACTCGGCCTTGCGGACATCCCTCTTATCGGGCTGGCAAAACAAAATGAAGAAATTTTTTTCCCGGAAGAGAAAAAACCCCTGATACTACAGGAATCTTCATCCGCTTTACAGCTGCTTCAGGCAGTGAGGGATGAGTCCCATAGATTTGCCAATACATTAAATAAAAAGCTAAAAAATCAATCCCTATCCCATTCGGTTCTGGAAGAAATGAAGGGAATCGGACCTAAGAGAAGCAGATTGCTCCTTAAAACCTATGGTTCAATCAATAAGATAATAGAAGCCGGACCTGAAGAACTCGCAAAAACCATAAAACTCCCTGTGGAAAAAGCAAAGGAGGTTATTGAGTCTTTACAACAATTGTCCGGCAAAAAGAGATAATACAACTATTTTTCATCCGGTTCTTCTGTCCGGAGCATAGAGAGGAATACATTTGAGTCAAATTATTTAATTTTACAGAAAAATACTTATTGAACAAATATTACTTTTAGAATAAAATAAAAAAAGTATGAATAATGATACAATGCAGCCGAGTATATCTTTCTGAAATTATTACGTTTGCTTTTTTTTACGGGCACTGATTGATAAGCCAGGCTCAGAAATTTTCCATTCATCATAGCAAAAAAATTATGTGTGGTATACACGTATACCCGGGATAGTAATTATATGGATGATGAGCTGAAAACCAAAGAAGAGCTTATTATAGAAATAAACTCTTTACGGAAGTATATAAAAGATTTAAAAGAAAACAGGGCAGAGCATTATCTTCAGGATATTTCCGACAGTAAAAAAGCGGAACATGCTATCTCCATGTTCTTTGAACAATCACTTGTCATGCTTTGCATTACGGATTTGGAGACAAAAAAATTTGTCCGTGTCAATAATGAATTGATGCGTATTACCGGGCACACTGAAATAAAATTACTCACACAGCCAATTATTGATTTCATTCACCCCGGCGACCGGGAACCTATTAAAAAAATGTTAACGCTGTTAAAAAAGGGCAATCCTGTATCGGGATTCAGAACCCGGTTTCTCACTGATCAAAATACGTACAGGACTTTTGAATGGAATGCAACAACATATGATGAACTTCATCTTGCATATATCATGGCTATTGATGTAACGGAACGTGAAAAGGAAGATGCCGAATTACAAAATATGCAAAGGCTGGAATCCCTTGGATTGGTAGCCGGGGGAATTGCCCACGATTTTAATAATTTATTACAAGGTCTTTTTCTCTATATCAGCCTGGCGAAAGATACTCCCGGGATTGATGCGGAGGTGGCAGACTACCTGAATAGTGCCCTTTCCTGTTTTAACCGGGCAAAAGATCTGACCCAACAATTACTTACCTTTTCAAAGGGCGGGTCTCCGATAAAAAAACTCCTCGATGTAGAGACTCTCATCCGGGAATCCATACGGCTTGCCTTAAGCGGATCGAATATTAAATGCATCATTGACATGCCGGAAGTGGTACATCCGGTAAAAGCGGATTCCGGGCAATTGCATCAGGCAATAAGTAATATATTAATAAATTCCCGGCATGCCATGCCCGAAGGCGGGAATATCATCATAACGTGTTCAAACAAGGTAATCCGGAAAAGACAAATTCAGAATTTGGCTGAAGGACCGTATATATCAATCTCCATAAAAGATCATGGTGAAGGAATCAGAAAGGAATTACTTTCCAAAGTGTTTGATCCCTTCTTTACCACGAAGCAGATAGGATCCGGTCTTGGTTTATCCACAGCTTATTCGATTATTAAAAAACATGAGGGTCATATTTCAATAGACTCGGAAATAGGTGCCGGGACTATAGTGACGATTCTTCTTCCGGCGAGTAAGGAAAAGATCGAGGAACAAATTCTTGGCCCCGTCAATTCTCCTTCAGCGAAGATACGAATTCTGTTAATGGATGATGAACAAATCATTCTTGACAGCACAGGCCGGCTTCTCATGCAACTCGATTACATTGTCGATCTTGCCCATACAGGAGAACAAGCAATACAATTGTATGTGGAAGCTATGAAACTCGGGAGAAAATATGATATTGTCATTTTAGATCTCACAATTCCCGGAGGTATGGGCGGGGAAAGAGTTCTGAAAAACCTCCTGAAAATTGATCCGGACATTAAGGCCCTTGTTTCGAGCGGTTATTCCGATAGTGAAATCTGTGCAAATCCTCAAAAATACGGATTTATTGATAAAATAACAAAACCC
>JAFGRV010000137.1 GCA_016934975.1 Spirochaetales bacterium
CGGCATTTCAAAACACGTACGGATTCATTGGTGTAAAGAAAAACTCCGACGGCCAAAGGTTTATCATCATGGCCACGAATGGAGGGAACGGGAATCCCGGCGAGTCGGGTTCTGTTGCTTTGAATCAAGACATGGTATACCTCAAAATTAATTTTGACTTTACGAACAGCACCGACAAGGCGAACTTTTACTATTCTCTCGACGGCAGTTCGTGGATAGGATTGGGCAGCCAACTGCAGATGAGATACACCATGGACCACTTCATGGGATACCGCATCGGCCTGTTTAACTATGCAACCTCGACAACAGGCGGGTATGTGGATTTTGAGTATTTCCATGCAGCGAGCCCGGCAAACTGACATAAAATTATTGGTTTACTCAACTCTGTTCCTTCCTTTTCCTTTTGCCAGATACAAATTCCTATCTGCCCTTTCGATCAACTCCATTCGACTCTCGTTTCCGGTCATAGGGGAGAGCCCGATACTGACAGTCACATTAACCTGTTTTTTTATTTCACCTTCGACGTATTCGAAAAAAGATTCTTCCACGGTATTTCTGATCTTTTCCGCGATTATCATAGCATCATCTATTCCAATCTCTTTCAACACAACGACAAATTCCTCTCCGCCGTACCGGGCAGTCAAATTTTCTTCACCAGAGGTTTTTGCAATTATTTTAGCAACGCCTTTGAGCACCGTATCTCCGAATTGATGTCCATACGTATCATTTATCGATTTAAAATAATCAATATCTATCATCATTAGACTTATTCGCTTTTTCTTTTGCCGTGCTCTCTCTACTGTATTCATCCAATAGTTATCAAAGAATGCTTTATTATAAATACCAGTAAGACCGTCGGTAATCGCCCGTTCGTAAAGTATCGCGTTTTCGATGGAGATCGCTGCCTGTGACGAGAGAAGTTTAAGGAGTTCCACTCTTTCCGGTACAAAGGCATTGTGGGCAAGATTGTTTTCGAGATACAAAATACCGATCATTTTCCCTTTGTATTGTATCGGTACACAGAGTATGGATTTGGGGTTATTATTGATAACGTAAGAATCCCGGGTAAACATCCCTTCCCGGGTTACATCGTTGAGTAAGAGCGGCTCTTTTGTCTTTTTAACGTATTGTACAATTGCGGTGGATAATTTTTTGCTTTTCTCTACAGGGGCGGATTGCAGCACCTCGATTCCCCTTCCATCGATACTTTCTGCTTCGATGTACAAATTTTTATCATCTTCCTTTTCGAGTATCAAAAAGCCTTTCTGGGCGCCCGCGTTTTCTATGACAAGTTTCATAATAATTTCAAGGAGTCTGCCAAGGTTGATCTCCCCGGATATGGCGAGTGAAGTCTTGATGATAGTTGATAAATCGAGGGCTTGCGTTTTCAATAATCCGGAAGCCAACCTGCTATTGAGAAATTCTTCCGGGTCACTGGTTTCCGTATCATACACTTGTTTATTCGGAGATTCTGTCCGGGTAATTAACCCGGGATAATTCTCGACAAGATGTTTTGTCTTTGTTATTGCCCCCCATCTATAATAGCAGTTATAGGCTTCCGTCATGTAGGTTGCGGCAATTTTATTTTTACCCCGGGAAAGATAGAACTTTGCCGCGAGCTCATATCCGAGAGCTTCTTCCTGGAGGTATTCATTATCATGGGCTTCTTGTATTGCTTTATGATAGAGGTTCATCGCATGCATATCATCTGCTTTAATGCGGGCGACCTCTGCTTCTACCAGATGATATTTATGGAGGTAATTCATGGGAGCATGGCGCGCCCATCTTTTCATTTTCTTCTGATTTTTGGACACAGCGCCCAGGATATTTTTTTTTATTGATTGATCAGCATTGCATGCAATGGCGAGTTGCGATAAGGAATCATAGAGATTGAATAGTGTTACTGCATACACACTATGCTTTACATCCGGATACTCTTTAGCCAGCGCTATATATTCAACAGCCTGTTTGTATTCCGCAAAGAGATAAAAAAGCGTGATTTTTAATAAATATAAATTAAATATCAAACTATTTGCATTACTTTTTTCATAAAGAGAGAGTCTTTCTTTTTCATTGTACATTTCACCGGTGAAATCATACGGATGTTCTGTGCAGTTCATCAGGTTTAATATGACCTGTCCATGCAATTCATAAAATTGAGTAGATATTTCCTGCCCGGATTGATTCATTATTTTCGTGTAAAATTTCATTTCATTTTTAATATCAGGGAGCGGCTGTCCGGTTAAAAAACGATAAAAAATATATAACACTGCGGCAAGTGTTGCATGTTCCAAATCACCTGTTTCAAGTCCGATTTGAAAAGCATCTTTTAAAAGCTGTAAAGTGTTTTTCAGATGTTGTTTATAATGTATGATCAGATAATTAACCGCCAGTATAGTTTTCGCCTTAATTTTTTCAGTACCCGGCTTTTTAAGCATTTTCAGTGCTAATTGAGCGAATTTATAACCAGACTCATAATCCCCAAGCACACTGCATAATATGGCGCCATAACCTGCATATGCATATGCAATTGGAGCCGGATCTGAGCCTTCCCCCCTGACACATTGATAGACACCAGTGAGTATAATTAATACATATACTTCAGGTTTAAAGAAAAACGCCGGTGTTCCTATAAGCACATAGAGATTATAAAACGCTGCTGGTAATGTTTCCTTTAGAGGCAGCTTATCCAGGTCCTCAATTCGTTTTCCTATAAGATGGATGCTTATTTTTATAAACATAAACAGGATTGTCAATTTATGAGGATTTTTAGGAATGTTCCAACCGAATGAATTGGTAATATCCAGGGCAAAATATACTAATTCTTGCAGTTTATTGCATGCAATTAAGACTCTCATTATAGTGGTTTGAACATTGAGCTTGTCTATGGGAGATTTTGCATGCTTCTTAATCTCGTCCGCATAATATGCAATGTTATCAAAGCGGGTGCAAAAGAATTCCGCCTCTGCCGCTTCTTCGTGTAACGAAAGTGCTAAATGATACTGTGCTTTCCAAAAATCTTGTGCCAAAAACGAAATTCCGGCTTTATAATAGGTTAATGCAGATTCATATGCAGCCGATGCCTTCGCCTTTCTGCCTGCCATCAGGTTCAACCGGGCTAAGTTATTTCGCTCTTCGAACTCTATAATTAAACTTTCTGCACAATTGAGCTGGTCTACAATATATATAATCTTGTTATAAAGCTCATGGCTCATAGTGCTCTTCAGGCTGAAATTGCCTATCTTGTAATGCATCTTCGTCTTTTCATCATCAGGAACAAGGGAATACGCAGCCTCCTGTATCCTGTCATGGTAAAACATATAAATATCCCCGAACTGGGCAACCAGCCCCTCATCAATCGCCATGGTTAATAGATTGAGGGTTTCATCGATGGATAGACCTGCTACAAAAGCCATAGTCTCTATATCGAACCTGTTGCCGATGCAGGCGCCGATTTTTACTATCTCTTGTGTGCCCTTAGAGAGTTTTGAGATTTTTTCCGCCATCAGCTCCACAACGTTGTCAGTTACCTGAAGCTTCTTGATTCTCTCTATATCCCATGTCCACCCTGCGGTCGGGCTGAGATCGAGGATAGACCCATCGTAGAGGGTTTTCAAAAATTGATTCACGAAAAACGGATTCCCATTCGTCTTTTGAAAGATAATCTCTGCAAGGGAAAAAGAGCGCTCTTCAGTACATCCCAGGAAATTCACAAGCAATTGATTGACATGGGTTACGGACAACGGTGTGACATTTAAGGTGTTTATTTTAATCCCTTCCTTTTTTATGTCTTCCACTGCTAATGCAAAGGGATGAAGAGCGCTCACTTCGTTGTCCCTGTATGCGCCGATGAAATGAAGATATTTCGTATCCGGATCAGAGACAATAGTTTTTATAAATGCCATGCTCGCCAGATCGACCCATTGGAGATCATCGAGAAACATCACAAGGGGATGCTCCCTGATCGCGAAAATACTCACAAACTTCTTAAACACCAGGTTGAACCTGTTCTGGGATTGCTCCGGATTAAGTTCAGGTACATCGGATTGCTTACCGATGATGTACTCGACAATCGGAATAATATCCGTAATGATTTTACCGCTCGGGCCGACTGCCCCGGCGATTAAATCCTTCCACTTGTTTAATCGTTCTTCACTCTCCGCGAGTAATTGCCGCACCAACCCCTGGAAGGCCTGAATAATAGCACTGTATGGTACATCCCTCCTGAACAGGTCGTATTTACCGGAGATAAAGTATCCTCTTTTTGTGATTATCGGTTTCTGGATCTCGTTGATAATCGCGGTTTTTCCAATACCCGGTGCACCGGAGACGAGGGTTATTTGTCTTTTTTCTTCTCCCCTGGTTACCCCCTCGAATATCGATAACAACGTTTTGGTTTCCTCTTTGCGCCCAACAATGATCTGCGGAATATTGAATTTTATCGAAATATCCTTTTCTCCCAGGGGAAAGGATTTTATCTTTCCAGTGTTATTAAGACGTGAAAGGCATTTTTCCAGATCTATCATGAGCCCGAAGCTGTTCTGATATCTCTCTTCCGGGGTTTTCGCGAGTAACTTCAGGATGATTCCTGAAATAACCGGTGGAATTAAAGGATCTATGGAATCAAGGGAATCCAGATTACGGGCAATATGCGAATAAATGAGTTCCATGGGATCTTTTGCTTCGAATGGGACCTTGCCCAGGAGCATCTCGTAAAAGGTTATTCCCAATGAGTAGAGGTCTGTCCGGTAATCTATTCTCTGGTTGGTTCTGCCCGTTTGCTCAGGCGACATGTAAGAAAGGGCGCGTTCGATGACTTCGGGATCGTATATTTCATCATTTTCGTGTGTAAGGACAGAGGAAATACCGAAATTCGTTAATTTCACCTCATGTAGATCCTTGTTCACCAGTATATTGTCCGGTTTAACAGCCATGTGAATGATGCTGTTTTTATGGAGTATTCCGAGGGTTTCCGATAGTTTCAACCCAATTTTAAGAAATGATTCTAAATTGAGATTTTTCGTTTTTATGATTTCTCGTAACGGTATACCTGCCGAGTCTTCTTCGACAATTGCATAACTCCCATTATACCCGACTATATCTACTACTCTTACGACGCCATCTGTCCCGAGGGTTTGGATTAAATCGTATTCCCGTTTGAACCTTGCGATCTCTGATGATGAAGGATGCCGGGTTTTAAGCAGTTTGATGATACAAATGAGAGCGTCATCTTCTCTTTGCCCCTTGTAAACAACAGAACTTCTATCTTCACCTATTTTTTCAAGAAGTAAGTAGCCTGGGAATTTCTCCATCATAAATCTCCTAATTATAATGGTAAGCTCTTCATAGGTAAAATGCAAGAAATGACTCAAGAATGAAATTGAATTCAATATTTTTCTTTTATGAGTCGTATTTGGAATTTAAAGAAGGATTGTTTTCTTACATTACCAATGATCCTCTTTCACTATCAAAAGGAAGACCCATGTGCGCGATCTCTGGCAGCAGGCAGATATGGGGACCTTTACAAATTCCTATTCAACAACCGTTGTCCCTCATGGGGTTATCATGCTTAAAATGAAACAAGACCCGCCGGCATATCCATCTGCCAATTCTTATTTAAGTGATCTCACTCCCTGTTTTAGCCGGACCGGCTATGGAAGTATTCAAAAAGATAAAAATATTGATGGAAATACAATGACTTTAAATGGCACATCCTATGGCAAAGGAATAGGGATCCATGCTGATTCTGACATTCGTTATTACCTGTGTGGAAATTTTTCCCGTTTTACCGCATCGGTTGGTATAGATGATGAAACCGGCGGCAATGGATCTGTGATTTTCCAGGTATATAGGGATAACCAAAAACTATTTGACAGCGGTATAATGACGGGTTCTTCATCAACCCAACAAATAGATATCGATACAAGTGGTGTCACCTTATTAAAATTGATATAGTCAACGCCTTATTAGTTGCTCAATACTATGTGGAATTGATTCAATCATTTTGTTAAGAGGAGTCTCCTGTTTAGAGGGAATTCTGAAAACAGAGATGTGAATTTTGTTATGTGGAGTTTCCCGCGTATTGGGAAAAAACTTTGTAGAAACAGGTGCGGAAGCACCGGTTTTTGAAGAATCTATTCCGGTATCATCATTGTTTCATAAAAAATATTCAAGTTGGTAAAGCGCCGACGGTGCATTTTAATTAAAAGAATAAGGTATACTGACAATTTTATGAATGCCTGATTTACTAATCAGGACATTATTTCCAATTATAGTAAGGAAATGACGAACTCTAAACAGGTGAGTATATATAAGACTAAAAGAGTAAAAATAATAATTATTATTTTTGAATTTATGCATGAGACCAAAATAAGTTGAATTTATATTGACAAATTTGTTACCTTTATAATATATTAAATCGTTTAAACACTATTTGAATTTAAATCTTTTAATTGAAATGAGTAATTAATGAAGAAAATAACTATTAAATCCGTAGCTAAAAAGGCAGGTGTTTCGACGGCCGCCGTATCATACGCCCTTTCAGGTAAAAGAAAAATCAGCCCCAAAGTGTTTAACAAGATCATGAAAGCTATCGATGAACTGGGTTATAAACCGAATGTCATTGCCAGGAACCTTGCGAGTAGAAAAACATGGACAGTCGGTTTATACACATCACCTACCAAAAATATCAGGGAAGATATTTTTATCAACTCACTCCTTGCAGGTATTCTGGATAATTTGCACGAAAAAAAATATCAGCTTCAACTCTACGCAGATTACTACAATGAAAACACCGAAGACCATCCCGATTTGAGCATGACCCAGCCGATAGATGGGGCCCTTATTATGAATCCGCGTGTAAACGATGTTTATCTTGATTACTTGATAAAACAGGCAATTCCCTTTGTGGTAATCGGCACCCCCTCGGAACCGGAAAAAATGTTCTATGTTGATGTGGATTCGGCAGCCGCTACGTATACTGCCACAAAATACCTCATTTCCAAAGGCCATAGTAATATATTATTCATAAACGGACCTGCCGAATATATGCAAAGCGTTCATCACCTCCAGGGAAGCAAGATGGCAATGCATGAGAACGGCTTGAAAATAAATCCCGGGAATATAATCCATATTCCGATGATAGAAGAAGCAGCATATAACGCTTTAAAGTCTTTCGGTCCGGGCATAAGAAATTATTCTGCGATTCTTGCCTGTCACGATGTTTTTAGCTATGGCGTCATGAGTTATCTGAAAGAGAATAACATCCATGTGCCCCAGGATATTGCCTACATCTCCCTGGGTAATTCGCAATTTTGCCGGTTTTGCACCCCCTCCGTAACTTCCATGGATCTGGCTCCCTACGAGATGGGGTTTCAATCAGGTGAAATGCTTGTTGATATCATTGAAAAACGAAGAATTCAGCCGTCTCATACTATTATACCTGTGAAACTTATAGAAAGAGAGTCTGTTTAACTTTTTACATAAGAGAGGTTTCTGCAAAAAACCGGATGTTTTCCGGTATCATTTGCTTACGCTCTGTTTTTCCTTGAAATTTTCCTGTAAAAATTACCGGAATGTTTCCAGGGAATACAGAAGAAAACTCTATGATATTTTTATTGACAAACATCATAGAGGTATGATATTATTAATCGATTAAACAATATCTATTAAATATAGGTTAAGCGTTTATCTTAATGAGAATTAACTACCGGCTATATATGGTATAATGATGGTATCAGACATCCTTGTTAATCCTTTGCATGCAAAGGAGGTTACGAAACAACCTCAATTACCAAATACATTAAATCCGGATGCCTTGGCACGCTCACACCGGATATCCGGAATTTTTTTTACGGAGAAAGTTATGAAATCAAGGACATTAAAATTCAACCGTGAAGCACGGGATTCCTATATCCTGATTCTCCCTTTAATCGTCCTCCTGATCGTATTTATTTTATATCCGGTTCTGTCAAACTTCATGTACAGCTTTACAAACTGGAAAGGCATCGGTGACATGAAAATAATCGGGCCGGATAATTACCTCACGATGCTCCAGGATGAAACATTCCGGATATCGATTAAAAACACGCTGCTATTGGTATTGTTCATCCCTCTCGGGGTAATGGTCCCTTTGTTTCTTTCCGCAATCTTACGAACCGGTTTGAAAGGATGGTCCGTTTTCAGAGCTATTATTTATTTACCGAATATCCTGGGTTATGTGATTATAGGATTGATTTTTAATATTATCCTCAGAAATAACGGGCCTCTTAATTCCATGCTCAACTTTTTCGGACTGAACATGTTTGCACATGATTGGCTGATAAAATCCGATTCGGCTTTATTTTCCGTGGGAATTGTTTTCGTAGTCTGGGTGAAACTGGGATTCGGCTGTATCTATTTTCTGGCTTCCATGAGTGGTATAAATCAAAGCCTTTATGATGCCGCAAGCATTGACGGGGCGGGATGGTGGTCTACTTTTTGGAATGTTACCGTTCCCTCTATTCGATTTTCCATCGAATTTTTTGTAGTTCTTTCCTTTATTGAACTATTCGCAAGGGCTTTTCCTTTTATATATACCTTTACCCGCGGTGGTCCCGGATTCGGAACTTATACACTGGAATACGGAATCTATAATGCGGGTTTTATCGGTTTTAAGGTGGGGTATGCAAGTGCCTGGGCCGGAGTACTTTTTATCTTTTGTTCAATAATTGCCATAGCCCAAATAAGATTAATGAGGAGTAATTTAAATGATTAGTTTAAATACATCCATGATTAATAAAGTATTCTACAAAAAAGTGATGTATTTGATTTTGATAGTGTTTGTTTTTATTGCCCTGTACCCTCTCTATCATTTGATAATAACAAGCCTTAAAACCTCAAGAGAATATGTGGACAACAAACTGTTCTGGCCGGCTTCGCCGACGATTGAAAATTTCAGCTACGTACTTTTTCAGGGTAAGATGCTGAAATATTTTCTTAATAACTGCATAATCATGCCCCTGGCATTGCTGGGATATCTGTTTGTCTGCCTGGCGGCCGGTTTTGCTTTCGGAAGACTGCGATTCCCTTTTCGTCTCCCTATTTTCCTGACAGTGCTGTTCTTGATGATTTTTCCCCAAATGCTTCTCGCCGTCCAGATATTTCAAATTTGCCGGCACCTCCATATATTAAATACATATGCCGGACTCATCCTGGTATGGATCGCTTATTTCTCACCATTCGGTACATATATTATGTCAACTTATTTTTCCACAGTACCATACGAAATTATAGAATCCGCCAGGTTAGACGGGGCAAGCACATGGAAAATCCTTTTCCACATCATGATCCCGATCTCCAGGCCGATGATCGTTATAATTGCCATCATAGGATTTCAATCCATGTGGAATGAATTTATTTTTTCACTTTTAATTCTGCAGAAAGAAGCGATCCGGACAATAACCCTGGGTATCGGAATGATGCAGGGGCAATACGGCCTTGACGATACCAGGCTGACAGCAGCTATAATGATCGCTTCTTTTTTGCCTCTGATTCTATTCCTTTTTTTCCAAAAATATATAGCTATGGGAGCTTTTGCGGGCTCGGTGAAAGGATAACAATAAATTGGAACGTGTATTATCATGAAAAAAATAACTATTAAATCTGTAGCTAAAAAGGTTGGTGTATCAACAGCCGCCGTTTCATACGCACTTTCAGGTAAAAGAAAAATCAGTCCCAGGATGTCCGAGAAGATCATGAAAGCCGTGGACGAACTCGGCTATAAACCGAATATTATTGCCAGAAATCTTGCCAGCAGAAAAACATGGACAGTCGGTTTATACACATCACCTACGAAAAATATCAATAGTGATGTTTTTTTTAATTCACTCCTGGCAGGTATCCTGGATAATTTGCATGAACAAAGGTATCAGCTTCATCTCTATGCAGATTACTTAAACGGAAACACAGAAATTCATCCGGACTTGAGCATGACCCAGCCGATAGACGGGGCGCTTATTATGAATCCCCGTATAAACGATGTTTATCTGGATTATTTGATAAAACAGGTCATTCCTTTTGTTGTCATCGGCACCCCGCCGAATCCGGAGAAGATGTTCTATGTTGATGTGGATTTGACAGCCGCTTCTTACAAAGCTACAAACTATCTGATTTCCAAAGGCCATGGCAAGATACTATTTATAAACGGCCCCCCTGATTATATACAGAGTATTCAACACCTTCGGGGAAGTGAGATGGCATTACGTGAGAACGGATTGAAATTAGAATCCGGGGACATGATCCATATCCCCATGACAGAAGAATTAGCATATAATGCCTTGAAGTCTATTGGTGCAGGGCTAAAAAATTATTCCGCAATTCTCGCCTGCCATGATGTTTTTAGCTTTGGAATAATGAGTTATCTGAAAGAGAATAACATCCATGTGCCGAATGATATCGCCTATATCTCCCTTGGTAACTCGCGATTTTGCCGGCTTTACTCCCCGGCTATCACCTCCATAGATATGGCGCCCTACAAGATGGGGTATCAATCGGCTGAAATGCTTATTGATGTCATTGAAAAACGAAGAATTCAACCTTCCCACACTATCATTCCGGTTGAATTTGTAGAAAGGGAATCAGTTTAGGGTATTTTAAAAAGATATCAAATTTATAAGGGAAAAATATTTTTCCCAAATAATTAAATAATTTGAAGGAGAAGGCATTATGAGAAAAAAAGATTTCATCATTCTGATCGTACCAATGTTATTGGCAGTATCAATAGCTGCTTTTGCAAGCGGCAGCGGGGAGAATGAAAAAGAGACAGGTGTGGCGACAATTACCATATGGGATTTCAAATATGGTGATATTGATAATGTTCAGCCTGCAATGAAAAAAATCGACAATCAGATTATGCTGGAAAACCCCGGCATAAAGATCAATCATGTGGCTCAGCCGAATGACAACTATTATCAGCTTGTACGCGCGGCTGTACAGGCGGGGGACGGTCCCGATATAATAATGTTCCATGGAGGAGTGCAGGCATATGAGTTCGATGATTACACAGTAGAACTGGACAAATACATCAAACCATGGAGAGAAGAGATTTCAGAATATAGCTGGTCATTCTGCTCCGAAGGTGGTGATGCAAAAAAACCCGTGCACCTCGTTCCCCTGACAATACAGGGATTCGGCATCTACTACAACAAAGCCTATTTTAAAAAAGCCGGACTGGATCCGGATAAAGCCCCTTCCGACTACACGTCTTTTATGGCAGCCTGTGAAAAGCTGAAAAAAGCCGGCATAGTACCCGTAACGACCGGTTTACAGGGAAACCCATACGGTATTGATTTTCTCATAAGATGCATGGTCGCAAACATTTACGGTCCCAATGTCAAAGATCTGGTTACGGGAAAAGAGAATTTTAAGGATAACCAGGCTTTCCTGAAAGCCGTGAGAATAGTAAAAGAAATTTTCGATAAAGATTATATCGATCCGGAAGGCACATCCGTACCATACTTTCTTGATGCGATAAATAATTTTTCAGCAGGCAAGGGAGCTATGTTTTTCGGTTTAATCTCCGATGTCGGGCATTGGAAAAATTTCAGCGACGCCCTGGGAAAGGAAAATGTCGGATACTTCCCCACAATTAATTTCCCCGAAGCGAAATATAAAGATATACAGGTTCTCCAACCCTGCGGTATCGGATTTTCCATCATGAAATGGTCGAAGAATAAGGACAAGGCAGCCAAGGTCATTGAAGGGTATGCCAGGGGAGAAGGAAACGCCACATGGATGAGCATGACAGGAGCATTGTCCCCGAATAAAAATTTAGATATCAATAAACTGGGATACCCGCTCATCAACCAAATTTTAAAATCAACTTTCGCGTCTGATTTTAATACATTACTTCTGAATGAGGACGCAAACCAGAATATGGACAGGTATCTGGCTCAATACTATGTGTCAGAGGAAATTACAGAAGATAAATTTATTACATCATTCCAGAAAATGCTCGATAACGTGCGAGAAAAATAATTAGCCGGGGTTATTATCACATATAACTCAAAAACGGATATCTTGATGCACCCTCACCGTCATTAAGATATCCGCATTTTTTTCCGGATATCGATTAAAAACCACTGATTCACACTAATCTTCACTAATGGAATTATTTATTAGTGTAAATGAGTGCAGATTAGTGGTTCTATTTTCTATAATATCAGATTGTTGGCCGTGGACCACCGCTGCGAGTGACTCTGTTATTCTGTCGTATAGAAATAAAAAGGAGAATTTTTTTTATGAAACAAGGCAACCGATTCGTTTTTGATTTTCTGGATCAAGATTCCCCCGAAGCAGTGCATGAAACAATATGGAGTGCCGGAAAACCGGAATCAGTAATTTCTGAAAATAATTCGGTTATTATCCGGATTCCTTTTCAGGCACTAAAAATGGAAAATTTCTTTTTAAAACCTCATAAAGAAATTCAAAATAAAGTCTATGAGTTTGTCGTTCGGTTTTATGGTGATTCGGTGATACGTGTTACTTCGGCTTTCGGAGATGATTTTCCGGATGATAATAATCCGATGTTCGAATGGTCACCGGAAATGAAGCAAAAAGCTTTAAAATCCGTTGAAACATGCGAAGGATATTGCATAGAGGATGAAAACGGCATACTTCGCATGAAAATTAATACCGGTAAGTATCCGGTCAGGCACTGGAGCGATCTCCAGCCCGAACCACAGGATTCTTTTGAAGCGATCGTGTATCCTGACGGAAAAACAGCAGTTCCTTTTATGTCATATGATACCTTTTTTCCCCATCAGATAGAATCTCTTAGCGCCGGCTTTGTTTCCGGAAACGGAATAGTAAAGCGATGTCTGTTTTCCCTCCACGCGAAACCGGGGGAAAAATTTGCCGGAACAGGGGAGCGTTTCTCGGAAATGAACCTGTCAGGGAAAACATTGGTCCTCGAAAACACCGATGGCCTCGGCGTCAATAGCCGCCGGGCGTATAAAAATATACCTTTTTATGTATCCAGCAAAGGTTATGGTCTATTGATTATGACAAGCGCTCATGTCCGCCTCTCCCTGGCGGATATTTCGACACGCGCAGTACAAGGTTTGATAGAGGATGATATCCTGGACCTGTTTTTCATCGGGGGTGGAAGTGTTGAGAGTATTGTTTTAAATTATCGTAGAATTTCCGGTTTTCCCAGACCGGTACCCGACTGGTCATACGGAACGTGGATGAGCCGTATGACTTATTTTTCAGCAGATGAAACCCGTGAAATAGTCCGGAAAATGCGTGAGCAGCAATTTCCCCTGGATGTCATACATCTTGACAGCGGCTGGTTTGAAAAAAACTGGAAATGCGAATGGGAATTCAGTAAGAAAAATTTTCCAAACCCTGAAAAATATTTAAAGGAAATGGAAGATAAGGGAATAAAAATCAGCCTATGGCAGCTTCCGTTTATCGCGAAAGATACAAAACATTACGAAACAGCCTTGAAAAACAACTATATTGCCCGGAAAAATGAAAATATCTCTTTAGGATCCAACTTCAGTGATGTTGAATTCAGCGGTACAATTGATTTTACCAATCCGAAAGCAGCACAATGGTATCAGGGGCTCATCGGGAGGCTATTGAAGATGGGTGCCGCAGTGATCAAAACCGATTTCGGCGAAGCAATAGAGGAGGATGCTGTTTATTTAAACCTGCCTTATAAAAAGCTTCATAATGTATACTCTCTCCTCTATCAAAAAACGGCTTATGAAATCTCCGAATCTATTAAAGGTAAGAACGATACAATGATATGGGCCAGGGCGGGATGGACCGGCTGTCATCGTTACCCGGTACACTGGGGAGGGGATTGTGTCTCGTCATGGGATGGACTTGCGGGTACGATCCGCGGCGGACTTCATATCGGGATATCGGGATTTGCTTTCTGGAGTCATGATATACCCGGCTTTCATGGTACTCCCAGTTTCATGAACAGCTGCCCGGAAGATGCACTTTATGTGCGATGGACTCAAACCGGAGTTTTTACATCACACCTGCGATACCATGGTTCGAATGTCCGGGAGCCATACGAATATCCCGGGATTTCAGGTATTGTAAGGAATTGGCTTCATCTCCGTTATTCATTAATACCGTATATCATTCAGGAAGGCAAAAAAGCCATAACCTCAGGATACCCTCTGTTTCGTGCGCTCATATTTCATCATGACGATGATCCGGTCTGCTGGAATATCGACGATCAATTCTATTTCGGTGATTCTTTTCTGATAGCCCCGGTCTTGAACGACGAAGGAATCAGGAACGTTTATTTACCGGAGGGTAACTGGACTGATTTCTGGACCGGCGGTACAATAACCGGGCCTGTATGGTTAAAAAATATAGAAAGTCCCCTTGCAAAAATACCGGTTTATGTAAAAACCGGCCACACCATACCTGTTTATCCCGAAATAGTCCAATCAACACACAATATGAATTTTGCTAAAAACGTGTATATAAAATTCGACAGCTCTTATTCCGGTTTTGCAAATTCAATCCTGGGGAAATTAATTGATATAAAATAGGCTCAAGGTGATGATATAAAAACCGCAATCATTTCATGTTGACTGATCCGCCCGAAATTAATGCTAAAAACGGCATTTTCGCCGCAACGTACATTGTGAAAAAATTTTTGTTGACAAATATGATATCAATATGATATGATTAACCGATTAAACAAAACTGTTTATTATATAGTTTAATCGATTATTGGTTTTTTTTGAGACTATATGATTGTAAAACTGAAATCTTTACGTGAAAAACCGGCTGATTTACGGGATTGGTTCCGTGTGAGCCATCGGGTAATAATGAAAATGTAATTAAAATACATTACGCAGGCTAGGCCCGCAACCCAAATAAATATGCTATTACGAGATTGCGGTTGTGAAAATTTTCGATTTCATGCAAACCTGCGTTTAGCAATTATTCCTCATATTCTTGTTTAAAAACAAGAATATGAGGAATAATTGCATAAAATAAAGATTTTTTAAGAAAAGAGGAAGGGTTAACTATGAAAAATGAAATTAAAAAAAATTTCTTAGTGATTAACGTCTTAATGTGTACGATGATTTTATTCGGAGCAGCAGTCACTGCATCAGCCCAGACATCATATTATGTGTCACCCACAGGCAGCGACTCCAATGCAGGGACTTTAAGCGCGCCTTTTCAGACGATCACCAGGGCGCGGGATGTCGTGCGCACTGTCAACGGGAACATGTCCGGGGACATCTACGTCATCCTGCGAGGCGGCACCTACAATGTCTCCGGTCCCATTACTTTTGAACCCCGGGATTCAGGGTCAAACGGTTACAAAATATATTACGAAGCATATCCCGGCGAAGTCCCTGTACTCAATGGAGGGACTCTTGTCACAGGGTGGACACAGCATAGCGGTAACATCTACAAAGCGGCACTCAATCACAGCGCCAAGCTCCGGACCCTGATTGTCAATGA
>JAFGRV010000138.1 GCA_016934975.1 Spirochaetales bacterium
GCCGGGAATCTTCTGGGAAGAAGCATTGTTATTTTCTGGATTGTCATTATTGCAGCAGGAATCGCTGTCCTCCCGATCATTCTGAGTGGATTGATAAAGATTCCCTCCTGAAGTAATGGTAAAACCGTTTTTTGATGATTGAAGCAACCTACCGTATTGCAGCAATCCGGTAGGTTGCTGCAATTGTTGTTTTAGAATTTGATAGAATAAGAGGATGCATGGAAGAAAAACCGAATATAGTTTTTGATTTGATAAACAAGCTGTGGATAAAGTTTGAGCAATTTATTAAATTTAATTTAGTGGGACTTGTCAATACAGCTATCACTTTTATTATATTTGCTTTATTAAATAAATTTTTTCAGATTAATAAATTTGTGGCAGAACCTGTCGGGTATTCATGTGGTCTCATTAATAGCTTTATTATGAACAAACTCTGGACTTTCGGAAAGAAACACCGTTTTCATGTATTGGAAGGAATCAAATTTGTGATCGTCAATGGGATCGCACTCGGAGGTACGCTCTTAATTCTCATGGTGTCCGAAGATTATCTGCATATTGATGTTTTGTGGGGCAAGCTTATCGGCTATTGTTTTAGTATTCCGGTAAATTACCTTGGTTTTAAATTCTGGGTTTTTAAGGATTAATATGTTTTCAATCAGAATTGGGGAGAAGAAATTATCTTTATTCGCATTCGGGACATTGTTTTTTCTTCTCTTCTTATTTCTCTTTGTGAGTTGTGTTGGCGTTCCAAGTCAGAATACCCATGTATTCAATACCGACAAAACAATAAATGAGATCTGGAGAATTGTTTACGAGACCCCCTTGAGCCCTCAATCAGCTCCCAAGTATCCTGACTGTATCAAAAAGTATTTTTCCTATTATGGTTTTGATTTCGAAGGAGTGAACCACTACTTCGGTTCTTTCAGGTCGAATGACTATCTCATCGCAGCCCATTTATTTGTACCGAGATTTGCTCTGGAAACAGTATATCTTGTGCATGGTTATCTCATGCACTCGGGATATTTCAATCTCTTTATAAAAGAGTTGTTGGATCATAATGTTGCGGTTGCCGTGTTTGATCTTCCGGGTCACGGTTTTTCAAGCGGAGAAATGGCGGATATTAATTCTTTTTCCGAATACGCAGATGTCATCCATGATTTCCTGAATAAAACAAAAGATACATTTATCCCTCCTCCGGCGGCGATTGTCGGGCATAGTACCGGGGGAGCAGCAGTTATCGAGTATATGCTCAAATACGAGAGTGTGTTTCAGCGTCATTTTCTCTCTTCACCTTTAATCAGATCGAAGATGTGGGGACTCTCGAAGTTCGGATTTTCTCTTTTTCACGGAGGAATACAATCGGTTCCGGCACTTATCGGGGATACTTCCTCGGATTTGGAATATATCAAGTTCCTGAAAAACGAAGAACCTTTGCGCCGGGAGAGAGTGCCGTTATCCTGGGTAAATGCGCTTATCGAATGGAATAATAAACTTATTTCCACAGACAAGGTAATACAAAAAGAAATACTTGTATTCCAGGGAACATCGGATACTGTTGTAGATTGGAATTATAATATGAAATTTATACCTCAATTATTTCCCCGCGCAGAGATCGTCTATGTCGAGGGAGCAAAACATGATCTTTTTCAGGAAAAAAAAGAGTTCCGGGAACAAGTATTCAACAGAATTATTGAAGAACTGGAGAAAAGGCAGTATTAAAAAGGGTATTACTGCTGGTGATTTTGTTTTATTTCCCGGAGAACGGTTTTTATCCTGAAATAAATTTTTACAAGATAAGGATCAAAATGTTTTCCCGATTCATTCCTGATTATTTCATCTATTTGATCTTCTTTAAATGCCTTTTTATAAACCCGCTTGGTTCCCAGTGCGTCATACACATCCGCCAGTGCAACAATCCTCGCTTCCAGGGGGATTTTATCACCTGCGAGGTTATGAGTATATCCCGTACCGTCCCATCTTTCATGATGATAGAGAATGATGTTCTGCGCCATTTGGGGAATCACCGGGGAACTTAACATTTTTGCCCCCAGGATGACATGTTGTTTCATCGCATTGAATTCCTTCTCCGTATAAATCCCCGGTTTTTTTAACAGGCTGTCGGATATCCCCACTTTGCCGACATCATGAAGTGAGGCGAACCGCTTGATATCATTCGCGAACTTCTGTTCCGCGGCGGATGTTGTCGGGGTTGTTCGAAAATACTCCCTGGCTATGGCCCGGGAGTATTCGCTCACACGCCGTATATGTTCTCCCGTATCCGTATCATTAAACAGGTTTGCGTTTTCCAGAGACGTAATGAGTGCGATCGTCATATTCTCCAGTTCAATTGTCTTTTCATCGACCATTTGCATAAGAAGCAGTCTTTTATCTTCCAGAAGGCGGTTCTTGAATTTAAGTTCATCGTACATCCTCTTGCGTTCCATTTGCGCTTTTACCCTGCTTAAAAGTTCCTGTTTCCGAAAAGGCTTTGTTATATAATCACTTGCGCCCATTTCAAATGCCGTGGTCATACCGTCTATATCTGTGAGAGCGGTAATAACAAGTATGGGGATAGACTCGGTTTTTTTATCCTGCTTAAGGCGTCCTGCGACTTCGAAGCCATTAATGCCGGGCATCATAATATCCAGGATTAAAAGATCAGGCTGGTTTTTATTTATGGATTTTAATGCGGAAAAACCGTCCGCGGCAAGGGTGATGTCATAGATTCCCTCGGCTTTTAATAAGGAGGCGATCAATTGCCGGTTTTCATTATTGTCATCGACAATAAGGATCTTAAACTTGTTTTCTTGTTCGTTATTCATTATGTGCAGCCACCTGTTCTCCTGTCGTCTATCATTTTCCTGATCCTGCGGCTGATACTGCCCAGGGCTTCACTGTTATATTCGGAGATAGATTTTTTAAGAAAGTAATACAATTCGGCTATCGCCGGAATGTCTTTAAATTCTTCCATATTCCGGAGTATGGCATAAGCTTCCTTTTCATTAAAAATACTGGCAGCTTCTTCCAGGGCCAGTGAAATAGTATTCAATTTTTTTATCCGGACTTCGGTGAGGTCCGGAGATGAACAATTATTTTCTTTATTTTTCCGTTTACTGCCGGGAGATATGTTTTTTCCGGAGACTGCATGATGTAACAGTTGCTTTATTTTGTGCTGAAAATGATTTTTGTCAATCGGTTTGGATATGTAGTCATCAAAACCAATCTCTAAATATTTCTTATCTTCCCCTTTTACCGCGTAAGCGGTAAGTGCGATGGTATAAATAGCGTCGAATTCTTTATTTTTACGTATCAATGTAATAGCCGTAATCCCATCCATCACAGGCATTTTTATATCCATAAGTAAAAGCTTAATTTTTTTTTCATGTAATAAATCCGGAACGAGTACCCCGTTCTCGGCAAAGTATACTTTTACATTAAGCTCCCGGAGATATATGCCCAGCAGTTTACGACTCACCTCATTATCATCCGCTACGAGTACGGGAAAATCCGATGTCGATGTTATAAGCTCATGATCTTCGTGAATGGAATAGTCCGAAGATACCGGGTCCGCGACTTTCTTTTTATCAGCCTGTACCTTTTCCTCCGGGGGGATTTTGAGGGGGAGGATAAGTGTAAAGGTCGAGCCTTCTCCTGTCCGGCTCTTTGCTTTTAATGATCCTCCCATGCGTTCTGTGAAACTCCTGGCGATTGTCAGACCCAGACCGGTACCGCCATATTCCCGCTGAATTGTTGCATCCTGCTGCTTAAAGGGTGAAAATATCTCAGATAGTTTATCTTTGGGAATACCTATGCCTGTGTCTTTTATTATCACGATAAATTCATTTTTGACAAAGGTTGCTGTTATCGTGACACTGCCTCTATTTGTGAATTTTATTGCATTGCCGATAATGTTCGTGAGGATCTGTCTGATCCGGATTTCATCTCCGATGACATACCGGGGCACGGACACATCAAGATGGATTTCCATGGATATCCCTTTTTCTTTTGCCTCGATCTCAAAGAGGTCATTAAGATTTCCGAAAAGGTGGGGGATGTAAATTTCCGTTTCCACAAGATCAACAAGACCGGCTTCTATTTTTGATATATCGAGGATATCATTTATTAAATGAAGCAAGGTCTTGCCGGAATCATTGATAATGCGCATATAATCAAGTTTCACGTCATCGGTCTCCTGCTCGATTAAAATATTAATAAATCCAAGGACCGCATTCATTGGTGTCCGGATCTCATGAGACATATTGGCCAGGAACCGGCTTTTTAGTTTGTTAGCCGATTCAGCGGAAATTTTCGCTTCTTCCAGTTTTTTGTATGCTTTTTCGATTTCGTGCCGGGTGTAAATATTGTGCAGACTGTTTGCGAATTGTATTTTAAACAGATTTATCACCAGGGGATTAATATTGCTCATTTCCAATAAAACAAATCCATAGAATTCGTTTTGGAATATGAGTTCACTAAAAAGTAAGGTGTGTCTGCAGTCATGTTTAAACAATATATCCGAAGAAAGTTCCTTTGTTTTAAAACTGTAATTGTTCTCATATTCTTTAATTCCGGAATGATCCTGATAAAGTAAAAAGATTTCGGAAAAAAGAGGTGGAATAGCATCTTTTTCTATAAACAATGGCAATCCCTTATTATAGAAAGCCAGGAGACATGAATTGATGCCAATTTCCGCGAATAATTTATCGCATTGTAATTTTATCACATCAAAATCATTTGCATTAATAATGCAGGTAAAGAAACTGGAGAGAAGACCCACGCTATAACCTTGTTGCGTATTGGCATATTTTCCCTGGTTTTCCACCATCTTCCGGAGGGCCTGATAAATATTTTCTTCCATGCCTTCATTATTATCATGTCCGGGGCACCCGCAGGATTCTCTTATAACGATGTGGGAAGGGAGGAGGATGTGGGTTTCCTTTTTTTTACTTTTGATGAGGTCCAGGACCAAATCCAGAGCCATTTTAATCTGTTCATCAATAGCTTGTTGAACTGTTGTAATCGGGCAGGGGAGTTCACGGATCGCCTTGATATTGTCGAATCCACCCAATGCGACCTCCCGGGGTACATTTATTCCCCGCTTTTGCATCTCTGTATACACCCCGAGAATCATGTCGTCGTTTGCGGCAATGACCGCATCGATGGATGTCTGGCGGACATCAAGAAGCTCGTCAACGGCTTTTTTCCCGGAGATGATTCCAAAATCCCCCTGTATGATTAACTGTTCATCATAAGGTATTCCGGTTTCGATTAACACATCTTTATAAGCAGCAAAACGCTCATATCCCTCCTTATTTCCTTCTTTTCCCCGGATAAAAGCTACCCGTTTATATCCGTGGTCTTTTATAAAATGCCTTACTAATTCTTTCATGCCTGTATAATTGTCTATGAGGATGGAAGAGATTCCAGGTATGAGTTCTCCGATAGACACAATAGGAATATCCGTATTGTTTGTAAGAAGTTTATTAATCTCTCTGTTTTCAAAATAACAGTGAAAAGAGGCGGTGGATATGATAAGACCATCGACGTTCTCCTTACCTCCATAGTCGAATATATGACTATACATTTTTTGGTATTCGGAATTCGTAATAAACATGAGAGGGCTAAATATAATCAGATTCACATCTGCTTCAATTGCAGCTTGATTTATAATAAACCATTGATTCTCAAAATATTCGCCGATCAAATTGGGAATATAAAAACCGATCCTGGGCCGTTTGTTCATTGCTATAATAAGTATATCCCGGTGATATGATCTTTACAATACCAATTGCAGCGTTGCTCCCCATATGCTGTCTGTCTCTTCTGTATTTCCATCGAATAATTTTAGCTTGCAATAAAATACGAAAAAGCCTGGACTCATAAAGGATAGTTAATTCTATACAGGTAAGAAATGCAGGATGTATCGGTATATCAGATAAAATCATATTATGAACAGTATAATCCGGATACCGTTATTA
>JAFGRV010000139.1 GCA_016934975.1 Spirochaetales bacterium
GGTTCACAAGAAATCAAGAATTTTCATAACGGCAACCTTGTCATAAATTAATTATTTGGGTTGCGGGCCTGTCCTGCGTAATGAATTTTTTCACAAAATTATCTAATTTAACAAAAGAAATTGTGAAAAATTAAGATTCCGATGAAGCACCAAACAACTTGAATGTTTTTTATCATTCATTAAGATAGATTTTTAGCATTTAATTATTGAAAAATTCTTAGTGAGGTAAAAAGTATTTATTAAAAAAATGCAAAACCGGCACATGTTTCAGAAAAAATTATATAATCACTAAATCACTAAAATTACTTTTAGGAATTTCCATAGCCTTTTTATCTTAATTTTATATAAATTCATACCTCAATGGGGCAAAAACATATCTTCATGTTATATAGCCGAAAAAAAAAGTAAACTCATACTTCTTTTTTATTACTAATATTGACAATTTAAGGAAAAAATCTTAGATTATAGATAAGTTGGAGAAGAGTGCATATGAAAAGTGATAATCATTCATACCGGAGTTTTCCAAATACTCAGGTATCGCAGACGTTAAGACTAGTGGAAGACAGTCAGAATTCTACTAAAGAGAGTGATCCATTAGTCTTATACCTAAAGCAAATCTCTCAGTATCCATTATTAACAGAAAAACAAGAAAAAGAAATAGGAAAAGGGATAGACGAATCTCGTGCCATATTAAAAAATTTAAAAAGTAAGCGTGGATCAAATGAAGTAGAGCAATATGAGATTAACAAAGCCGTCATCGATTTGGAACAAAAGCTTGTTTTACAGAAAAACAGGATGATAAATTCTAATCTCAGATTGGTTGTTTCAATTGCAAAAAAGTATCAGCATAGAGGTCTGTCTTTCCTCGATTTAATTGATGAAGGAAACATTGGACTCATTGAAGCTGTTGAAAGATTTGATTACAAAAAGGGATGTAGATTTTCCACATACGGAACATGGTGGATTCGACAAGCTATCATAAAATCCCTCGCCGATAAGGGGAGAGTTATTAGAATCCCCATACATATGCTTAATACGATTAAAAAGTGTTATTTTGTTGCAAAGCATCTTACTCAGGAATTGGGGAGAGATCCAAGTCCGATGGAACTTGCAGAATATATGAACCTGCCCGTATCAAAAATTAAAGAGATTATGCAGCTTTCCCAGGAGACCGCTTCTTTAGATACATCTGTCGATGAAGAGAATATTACGAAACTCTCTGATCTTATCGAAGATTCAACCTCGGACGCTCCGTTTGAAAAAGTATTTAATATGGCGTTACAGGATACTCTCGATAAGGTACTAAAACACCTTACCGAACGGGAAATGAAAATAATAAAACTACGCTTCGGACTTGCCGGTGAAGGACCATTTACACTTGAAGAAACAGGCCGGATGCTCGGTATTACCAGGGAACGAGTAAGACAGATACAGGAAAAAGCGATAGCAAAACTAAGGCATTTCAAGCGGATCGAAGATCTCAAGGATATAATTTAAAAGAATTCAATGAGCGACCTTATATAAATAAGATCCTTGAATTGTTTAAAAAAACTGTAATAATGATTACAGTATGATGATGTTCTCATCGTTCACTCAACACCAAAAGATAACAGCAAACCGGGACTCTTTTAAAAAACAGTACTGCCATAATCGATGCATATAATCTCATTAAAAAAAATTTTTTTACAATGACCTCGTGCCAATAAATTTTTTTTCCGGATTTCCTTCTTGACTTCTCATAAAGAGGGTCTTATGCTTTTTATAGAGAATTATTATGTAGAGAGTAATTGTAAAATTATAATTTTCCGCAATTGGCTCTGGTAGGAATGAATATGGAAAAAAAAGATGTAATGAAAAAATTAAGTCCCTCGACAAATGATTTTCAGGGAACTGATAAGGAATCCATACAACTATCATTTGTTAATCACCTGGAATATTCCCTCGCAAAAGATGAATACTCTGCAACAGACCTGGATTGCTACAAAGCCCTGGCCCTTACAGTTCGTGACCGGCTCATAGAAAGGTGGATAGAAACACAACAGGCGTATTACAAACACAATTCTAAAAGAATCTATTATCTTTCAATGGAATATCTCATCGGCAGAACCCTTGGAAACAGCCTTATCAATCTGGATATGTACGATGTGGTAAATGAAGCAATCAAAGAGCTTGGTTATGATTTAGATGATTTACGAGATATTGAGTGTGATGCCGGATTGGGGAACGGGGGTCTTGGAAGACTTGCCGCTTGTTTTATGGATTCCATGGCGACCCTGGAACTTCCTGCATATGGATATGGAATTCTTTACGAATACGGTATTTTCGCGCAGCAAATTAAAGACGGATATCAAATAGAAAAGCCGGACAACTGGCTTAGATATGGAAATATTTGGGAAATTGAGCGCCCGGAATATCTTTATCCTGTAAATTTCTATGGTAAAATAAATCAATACTATGATAAAAACAATGAACTTAAAACCGAATGGGTGGAAACTCAACGAATCATGGCTATGGCCAATGATATACCGGTTCCAGGTTATAAAAATAATACAGTCAATAATATGAGACTCTGGTCTGCAAAATCAACCCGGGATTTTCAATTTAATTATTTTAATGATGGTGACTATGAGAAAGCAGTATCTGAAAAAGTTCAATCAGAAACAATCTCTAAAGTTCTCTATCCGAATGACAATCTTCATCTGGGGAAAGAATTACGGTTAAAACAAGAATACTTTTTTGTATCGGCAACCCTCCAGGATATCATACGACGCTATAAAAAAACAGTTTCAAATGGATTTGATGATTTTCCAAATAAAGTGGCGATTCAGCTTAATGACACGCATCCTGCCCTCGGAATTGCAGAACTTCAGCGCATCCTGGTAGACGAAGAGGATATACCTTGGGATAAAGCATGGGAAATCACAACACAGACCTTTGCCTATACAAACCATACAATCCTTCCCGAAGCCCTGGAAAAATGGCCGGTCTATCTCCTGGAAAGCCTGTTGCCCCGGCATCTTCAGATCATTTATGAAATTAACCATAGATTCCTGCAACAAATCAGCAAAAAGAATACAAATGATATCGATAAAATCAGTGCCATGTCCATTATCGAAGAAGGCAAAGAAAAAAAGGTGAGGATGGCATATCTTTCTATTATCGGAAGCCATTCGGTGAACGGGGTTGCCGAACTCCATACGAAAATACTAAAAGACAGGATCTTCAAGGATTTTTACGAAGAATGGCCTGAAAAATTTAATAATAAAACGAATGGGATCACTCAGAGACGATGGCTTAAACTCTGTAATCCGGGTTTATCTCAACTCATCACACAAAAAATCGGGAATAAATGGATTACGGATTTATATGATCTAAAGAAAATAGTTCCCTTTGCGGAAGATCCTGAATTCAGGGAGTCCTGGCAGAAGATTAAGGCTGAAAACAAAGAAAAACTTGCCGCCTACATTCTGAAACATAATAATATTAAAGTGAATTGCGATTCAATATTCGATATTCATATCAAGAGAATACATGAATATAAACGTCAATTGCTTAATGTCCTGCATGTGGTGACGCTCTATAATTTTATAAAAGATAATCCCAAAATAGATGTTGTACCGAGAACAATCATTTTTGCCGGAAAAGCAGCACCCGGGTATTATCTTGCAAAGCTTATTATAAAACTTATCAACTCTGTTGCAGACATTATTAATAATGATCCTCAAATCGGAGATAAACTAAAAGTCGTGTTTCTGGAGAATTACTCTGTCTCTCTTGCTCAA
>JAFGRV010000140.1 GCA_016934975.1 Spirochaetales bacterium
CCCATAAAAAAGATAAAATCACCGACACTCGTATAAAAAAGCTGCCTGTTTGCCGCATCTTCCAGTACCATATAACCGTTTATTGCATAGTCGGCGCCGAAGGTGTCCTGTAATGCCTCGTGTACCGTAAAAGGGGTTTCACCAAGACATTTATTTATAAGTTTTGAAATAAAATTGTTCAATTCCTGCCAGGCGGATACAATAGCCGGATTATTTGCTAATATAGATGCCATTATTCCCGCACTTACAAGCTCTTCCGGATAAATTTTCTCGAATATCCTCCGCTGAAGCCACATCATCGACCGGAAGTATTGTTCAAGGACCGGGTCTTCCGTATAATGTCCCCTGGGTTCATATTGAGTATAATCATCCTCCGTATCAACGAGGGTATGTGCATATACTTTTGACAAATACTCATTGACGTCCGTTTCTATTGGCGAAATCCCGGACCCGGAAAGGCTTGTTTCTCCGTTAAGGAGAACGTGCGCCACAGCCGCAAATATCCACAGTTTCCGTGATGGTTCTTTTATATACATCCCGGCTTGAATCGACTCATAAGCGTTTTGTGTTTCCATATAAAAAAGATCGAGTAATGTGAGGAGTTTATCGAAAAATACCTCTTTTTCGACTGTCTGGAGCATATGATCATAGGTCAGATGGAAGACATGAAGTATTGCATCGGTGGTGATAAAAGGACCATTGTCCACCCGGGTGGTTAAGCTGTTATAAAACGAGGCCACGCTGTTCCCCTTTATGTAATCAAGAACAACAAATCCGTTACGAATAAGCTTTTCCTCGGCATCCGCAGTAATCGAATAGGTGCTTGTAATCACATCCCAGTTATACGGTAAATCATATTCAACCGGTCCTTCCGGTGTCGGGGTAATCTCCGGCGTCGGACTGACAGTCGGTTCAATGGTCTCGACAGGGAAAATCGATATGATCCCGACATAATAGCGTGCGATTAATAAAGCATCCACAATATCAACGGTCCCGTCACCTGACACATCGGACGCCTCTGCATTAATCACGATATTCGGCAGTCCCACATCATACTGTGCGAGCAATAACGCATCAATGATATCGACTGTTCCATTACTATTTGCATCACCGTAGAGTACCGATTGTGCAGGCAACGTCGAAATAATGATGCATGAATAAAAAAACAAAACAACCATACGAAACACTTTTTTTTTCATTTGATTATCTCCTTCCATATATATTTTTCTATAGACTTTCACCTGAAAGTCTATTATTACCGTATTAAATGCAAAAGGTATGCCATGTAATCATATTTAATTTCTTATTTTATAAAGAGTTATTATCATGATAATTCCCCGTGGATTGAAATTGTTTCAACATTGCAAGCATTAATTGTAAAAATGCATCGCCGTTTTGTTCTTTCCGCTGTTTTGTGAAATGAATACAGGGAAAAGGATTTTAGCACCTTCTTTTTGCGTAGATTGAATCTTCATGTTAAGACTATCGATGGACACAACGTTTCAAAAATACACTGCACTTTCCAATTTGGAAGATCCCCAACGGGCAGAATTATACAGAAGTGTCCTCGTCCGGGTAGATGTAACAGCTATTTTTATTGCCCGGTTTTCTGCCGGCGTGTATGGTGATTGATTATCACCGCGTTTTAACGATTGTCTTAATGGCCTGTTTGTATTTCCGGATCACTTGAGCGTCTATCAGGTGCCGTGAAAAAACAGCTTCTTCAAAAATTGAAACCGCATAATATAATAAATCTTTTAATGCCGGATACTCAGCGGCCAGTTCTCCGATATATTCTACTGCTGTCAGGCTGTAATAATACCTGATACCACGCATCCTGCCCCACTTAAGCAATTTCAAAAATAGCCGGATTACTTTGTTTGTTTCCAGGCGTTTCCTGAAGCCAGGATTATTATTATCTATTATGAGATTTGCTCCGGTAGTTTTTTCCTTCAAACTCAATAGGATTCTCCGTGGCGATGAGGAAGAAGGGGTCCGGGAGTATCAGGCTTTTCCCTTCAATACTCACCTGATTTTCAGCCATGGCCTCCAGGAGAGCGGATTGGGTTCGTGGTGTGGCCCTGTTGATTTCATCTACCAGTACAATATTGGATAAAATAGGCCCTTTTCTGAAATGAAAGCTGCAATCCCGGGGGTTGTAAATGGAGACACCGATAATATCTGCCGGCAGCAAATCCGGGGTACACTGAATCCTGGCAAAGTCACCCGCAAGGCTGCCGGAAATCGCCCTGGCCAGAATAGTTTTCCCGACACCGGGAACATCTTCAAGTAAAACGTGCCCTCTGCATAACAAGGCCACGATCAATTTTTCGATTACAGCCCGTTTCCCAAAAAAAACCTTTTCTACTGAATTTATAATAGCTTCCGCCCATTTTTTAACTCTTTCCAAATCTTTCTCCCCGGAGAATTTGTTATGGTGTTGAATTCCCTACTTGGCCAATGATAGTAAAACGTATACTACTACACAAGCCCTTTGAAGGGAATACTCAAAAAAATTATGGAGAAATAAGGAAAGCATGAAGGCGGGAAAAGGAAAAAAAATTCTGTGGGCATTCTGACTGTGTGAAAACTATTTCTCAGAAATGCGAAATTTTTCGTTTTCCAAGAATTTGTTTGCTACCTTCATTTTCCATCGGCATGTAAAAGCTATTTATTTCTTCTCGATTTATAGATACCGATATAGACCTACCTCTTTTATTATGTGTACATATTTCTATGCTTTTACATTCATCATACTTTTTTGCATGCATATGTAATTGTTTTTCATCCTGATTTTTCAGACCCGGAATTTTTATCTTCATTTAATATATAACAAACAGGGAGAACCAACCTGTGCAACCGGAGAAGCGGCATGGGGTGTTCAGTTAAATTGGATATTATGGTTAAATCAAAGCATAGGTTGCCGTTAGGTTTTACTGGTTTATGTGCATCGAACCAACTTTTAATACTTACACTCCAATTGGTGAGCATAGTATCAAGGGTAACTTCACCATTATTCATACTGACAATTAGCGGTGCCTGCATCAGAATCGGGAGTGTAATAGGATTAAGGTTCTCGTATAAAGCGTACTCATAGGTAATTTCTACCTGAAAGATAAACTTCTGATCCTCGTTTTTGTTCTTAAATAAAGCATTGAAGAGGGCCCGGAGATGCTCTTGAAGAGTTCTTGATGAAGTATCCGTTGCTTCAATCGTCGAAATATCAATCTCCCGGACTATATCGAGTGTGGGATGCAAAAGATTTGAGAACTGTACTCTCGGACTACTGTACACAAAGGGAGAAGCCGTGTTCTTATCGGTAACCAGGTCTTTATTGCGGCGAATGAAAACCTTAGCCCAGGCGTCCTGTCGCTGGAGGATATCTATACCAGGCAGAACCACCGTGCGGTCGTGTATGGTTTGACCATCTTTAGCACTGAGTAGTTCTTGGTCATTATTTTTTTTCTTGTAGTAATAGCAAAATGAATTTTCGCAATTATTAGATTCCTTGTAGACTGTCTGGATATAATTTTCCGGGTCAATCAGGACCTGTGGCGGATCGATACCATCCGGCTTTCCGGTGATAATAACCAGCAATACACCCTCGACTTCTGCAATTTTAGCTGTTGTTTCCCGGATGCTGAATTCGCAAATGTCACCATTACCGCTCGAAGTCGCCAATTGATCCGGCATAAGCAATCCTGTATCCTTGGATGCCTCGGAAACATCTCTGACCATTTTGATAAAGGATTCCAGAGCTTTAACAGCATTGGCAATATTGGTTTCATCTGTGGTTACATCTGTGGTTTCATCTGTGGTTGCATCAATTTTAGCAAGATATTTTTTAAAGTCTTCGTTTACTTTGGGGAAGACCGTAATGAATTGAGCCAACGGGTTAAATACATCATTTATTTTTTTATTGTCCTCTGTAACTTTAGCGATATTAAACTCCACCTCACATTCAACACTGTCCTGGGGGTAGTGGAAGGGGAGTGAATAAGTAAAAATATAATTCCACCGGGTAAGCTCATTTAATTCCGTAGCTTCCGGGTTTGTACCAACTACCGACTGGGCTGTCATGGTTGGGGTTGTGGGATAGGATCGAAGTACCAGGGGCAGTTTAAACTGTCCCAGGTCTTTTAAAAGGGGACTATCCTTATCCCGGATCACAAAACTCAGCCAGCTTGATGCCATGTATCCATCAATAAAGGATATCTTCCCGATCTGGTGTTCTATCTTCGAGCCGTTAAAAGCCAGATTAAGTTCAATGTTGGACAAGACCGCGCCATCTTTATTTCTGACAATGTCAGGAGCAGTGAGGAGGAAGGGAAGTGGTTCATCAGAACCGGGTTTTAGTTTGAGTTTTGGTGATGTAAGGGATATGTTGATGTTGGAATCCCCATTACCGTCACTCTTGGTTGGATCCAGGGGTTTTTGTACCACCGTGCCATACAACCGGGGTACTTTCTTCTCATGGTCATCTACATCTGCCTTTACCTCTGCCTTTACCTCTGCCTTTACATCTGCCTTTACATCTGCCTTTACATCTGCCTTTACATCTGCCTTTACCTCTGCCTTTACCTCTGCCTTTACCTCTGCCTTTACCTCTGCTTTAAACTCTGCTTTAAACTCAATGGCTGTCCTGGTGGTGTATGCGTTTGACAGCCTGGACAGCAACTGCTGGTAAAATACTTCCTGAACATTTGTTGCATCAGTATTGTCATCAGTATTGACATTAGTATTGTCATTCTCAAAGACAGGGATGATCCAGGTTTTGATCTGAGCCGCAAGTTGTTTTTTTAGATTAAGAATTTGCTTAAAGTAGTTTTTATCTTCCGCTTTCGCTTTCGCTTTCGCTTCCTTGTATTTGTCCACAATCTGGATAGCGGCTGTGAATTCAGGGGTAAGCACACTATCGATGGCGCTTAGGAACTCCCTGCCCCAGGTATCCATATCAATATCTACAAAGGTAAGTGTCTGAGTTGACTCTGTGCTGATACCTTCACCTGTCGTATAATCATAAATTGGAACATCTTTGCTGCTTACCAGTGTGTTGGAGATCGGCCTGGGTGCAAAAATTACCGGTGGTTTTTGATTTGTAATTTCGAACGAGATTCCCTGGAAATCTTTACTCGAGATTCCCTGGGAATCTTTATCAAGATCAAGACTCGAGATTCCCTGGGAATTTTTTTTAAGACCCAAACGCACAGCCCAGAGGGTACTGCCGCTTTTCGTTGTAGTGATTCGCTCCCGGTTCACTCCGGTTGCCACCTTCAGGAGAAAGGATTTTGGCTGCGAAAGGGCATCCTGGAAGTTTTTTGAAAATTGCTTTAATCCCAGGGTATCCTCGCTATCGTACTTTGAAATGAAAGGCGACACTATGGTTGTTGTTTGTTTTACCCCGGGAGCTGTTATAAAATCACCTTTGACAACACCCCCTGTACGCTTTATGCGGAACGAGAGGCTTAATTCGAATATCTGTTTTTTGTTCACCTTGTTAGGATTTATCTGATGGTTAATAAATATATTTTCAGCTGGAGCATTGCCTTTATTACCATTATCTGCGCGGTCTTTGAGGTATTTATAGATGGAATTGTCCCTATTAAAAAGCCCGTCAAGTAAATCCGTGACCTGATCATTCAATAATATGACACATGGTTGGGAGTTTTCTATAAGCAAAGCGGTTTTAATAGTATATTCAATACCATTAGGATCGGTAAGCTGGTAGTAAAGCCGGGTGTAGACCAGAAGATCCCTCCGTGCATTCTCTTTCCCGGCATCCGGATCCTCGTACCGGCTTTTATCAAAGCTGAACCGCAATTGGAGTTGGGGTTTGTTTTCATTTTTTACCACCTGCCAATCCATGGAAACAGAGGGCCATTGGTTCGGTCCTATAAGGGCATCCGTATATCCTGTGAGTATCGGTGTTTTGTTGAGGGGACCTTTATCACCTTTCTTGGGGTCGGAGAGTGTTGTTGCCAGGGTATTGCCATAGAGGTCCTGCCACTCAAAGTCTACCTGCAGCAATCTCCCGATACCGATGTACGGACTATTTGCCGGATTGGATAGGCCATTATTTTCAAGTGTCGTTGTATCAAAATTAGTGAATTGGGGATACGGTATTGCCTGATTGTAATCCCATAAGGTTTTATCCTTACCGTCAGGATCATCTGTTGGCCCGGCAGGCAGGCCAAAGTTGCTGTCTTTAAAGTCCTGGTTCTCCATTACCTGGTAATTGAGTAAGCTGAAGTTGTTAAGAAGCAAGAGTTTAGCAAAACCATTATTGGGAGTATCGGGTACTTCACCAGGGACCGTCCTACTGGCTGCCAGCGCTTCGACGCCTGGCTGCACAGTAGCACATCGAAAAGTGGGTCCTCCCGGGATTATTACTTCGACCCCGTTCGTAAACAGTCCCACTACATCCTTGTTGTGTGCTGCCAACGCTGTAAGGCTTACACCATAATATTGGGCTATACTGCCTAATGTAGTGCCACCCGGGCTGGTACCGATTGTTACTTCGATTTCAGGAAGCCGGATGGCTGTATATGGGTGCAATGGTTCTGACCAATCAGTACGGAGTGGATTGGCCTTCATGATGTCATCTTGATTAGTTCCGAAGTGAGATGCAATATCACTTAATTTTCCACCCGGTTTTGTTCCATTCGGAGATACCTGGTATACACCCTCTTTAATTACTATTTCCTTTCCTGTGGTTAAAGCATGGTCTGCATTCAGCCGGGCCAGGTCCCCGACATTCGCATAGTACTTATGTGCCAGGCTGGACAGGGATTTATCGTTAAAATTAGATACACTCGTTTCAGGCGTATCAGCCTGTGCAAAAATTACAGACTGGGTGGTAGCGATATTCTCACCAATGGCTACCATGTTCATATAGCCGGTAAACCTGTTTTGATTAGGATCTGCAGATGGTTTTGTGTAGAGTACAATAAGTGTCAGTTCCGCCTCTCCTTTATCATTAAAGATCCTGTCCGGCAGGCCGCACTTTTCACCGGCATTGTAGTAATAGAGGAAAAAACCACCGGACCGGGTAACGCTTGCTTGCCAAAGTAACTGGATAAACTCTGTTGGTTTATTAAGAAGATTTGTGATTTTTATTTCAGGTACTCCACCCATGCCCGGGGGTTTTGTCTCTGTGGAGAGATTTACCTGGGCAATTCCCATGGTAACTTCCTCGATTGAGTCTGTCTGTATTCCTTCTGCTGAATTCCCTGTCTGGTTGGGCGGATACCCGATGGTGAGGAGGTGAATGATGTCATCAATTGTGGGACGACTGGTGAATAACCGCTCCATTAGCACAATATCGCTGCACCCGGCACCCACGATCTCATAGGTGGTCTTTGTTGCCGGACTGTCCGCAACTTCCGGGACTTTTTTAACAGTAAAGTAAATAATGGTTCCCCAGCCGTAATGCAAAACCGGTTTTTTGACCATCGAGCCGGTAGCTTCATCATATTGTGCTGTCTGGATTGTAAACCGTGGATCAATAGCCCGGGTGGCACGGTCCGCCAGGTGCAGCATCGCATCCGGTAGTTTACACAACCGGAGGGTGGGAATTCCCGCAGGAACCTCCCCATAGGGAAGCTTTATACTATCCGCACCCAGCCAGGTCGTCAGTGTTGAAAGGGGGAAACTGACAAAGTCATCCTGGTACATGGAGCCGGGTCCCAGGTATTTTAGTTCAGGATCAAGCGGATTTTTTTTATATTCAGTTAATGCTTGAATACGCTTTGCGTCATCTGAATCGAATTTGATACTGATGGATAGTTTATCTTTTGGCTCTTCACCATTTTGAAATAACAGCCAATCCGGATCTTTTTCGCGGTTGAATGTAATGGTAAATTCTTTTTCCGTGCTAATCTCCGACAAAGGAAACTGCTGCCCGGTAAGGGCATAGAGACCTGCAACCGGTGGAAGGGTAAGTTTTCCATCCTTTTCTTCTTTAACCCACATACCTAACGCTTTTGGGGTGATCCATTCAGTTAACTCCCCCTTAGTTGGGAGCCGCAGGCCATGCAGGTAATACCTGGAAACCATGCCAGAAAGGTGCAGAATGGCACCGGAACGCTGTATTTCAGCAATAAGCGTACCTACCTGAAATTGTGTAAGATGCGGTATGTCGAGATATTGATCTGGATCGGTAGCAATAAACAGATCCACAATATCGCCATTGGCCGCAACACTTGCCATGTCCTGCAGGGAAATGCCAAAATAGGCTGCAACGGACTGGAGGGTATCGCCTGCATTGGTAGTGTACGAAAAATCAGGAATTTTTAATGTGGCAGATGGTGTGAGTAAGCCCTCAAGGGTGAGAATTTTGGTGTTAGCCAACAGTTCATCCAGACTCATCTTAAGTTCTGCTGTAACAATTTCCAAGCTATCCTGTGGTTGTACAATATACTTTTTATCAGCACTTAAATTAATTTCCGTGCCGGGCTTAAGCAGGTTCCGGTTTCCGGCGTTTTCGGGCAGGGATGCAAGAGCAGCAGATGTAAACCCATTTCCGTAAGCTTCTGCAATCGAATTGAATGTATCATTAGCCCGGGTCCGGTAACAAACATTGTGTATGGTAAACTCCTTATCCGCCGCAAGCGGATGGGTCTGGTTCGCTGTAAAGAGTTTGCTTAGAGTGTATGTATTTGGCGGCAAGATTGTTAATTTATGTGGATTTAACTCGCCTATTTCATTAACCGAATCCACAATATTGTTTGGAGTATCATTCCCCTTTAATTGGTATTTGAAATTCCGCAAAGCATCCCGCGCTGCCTGCACCATCTGCCGTGCGATGAGGAGAAAGTAGTCTGACATGACCCAGGACGCCATGGACATGGGATTGCCATTTCCTTCCTGATCTTGGAGATCCGGTGCTTTCTTCTCTTCCCGGACCTGGACAGCAAGCTGCTTAAAGTACTCACGCAGTTCTGCAAGGTTGCTGGAATTGATTGTGTTGTATTTGGCAAAGGTGTATTCGTACCCCGGGTAATCATTTCCATATTTGGGGATACTAAGTTTAAGATCCGGTACCATTGGAAAGCATGTAGCGTTTACTTCTGGATTCTTTTTAGAAGGAGCCTGCACAGTAAATTGGAACTGTCCGGACATAAAGGAATTAATAGCATCCAAAGGAATGGGTGTTGGATTATCATCAGTACTGTTTAATAGGTCCACTATGTCGATAAGTTGCTTATTCGTGATGATCAATTTGTCTATATCTTCATCTTCCGGAATTTTCTGTTTATTCTGAACCGCGGCTATGGTCCAGCGAAGGACCATTTTACAGAGTTTTTCAAAGGAGGTCTCGGATGTCTCATCTGCATTTGCTTGAAGTTGGGCTGCGGAGGAGTCCTCTGTTTTCTCCTGAGGCTGGGTTGCAGGGGGCACGGATTCAATAAACAACATGGCTACATAACAGGGTACTTGGTTTGTAGGCTCATGGTTGTTTTGCCACTCGTCCCTTGCCATGGTCAGGGCAGGCGCCAGGTAGCCTGTAAGGGCAATCTTATTTACAGGTTTCCGGAGGTTGTCCCAATTGATTGTATTATTAAAAGTCAGCAAATTAAACTTATCTGGTGCCAGGCCTCCTCCCGAGCTATCAACAGATGCTTCTATCTCCCACGGCGGGGTGCCTTTGTTTTCTATGGTAAACGTCTCTTTAACACGCATGGAGAAGCTCAGACTGATATTGATTTTAAGGAGACCCGCTTTGATTTTAATAGTTATGGATACATCCACGGATGCGGAGACACTTATGACAATGTTTTCAAAGGACTCGTACGTGATCTGGAGCAGGATTTTTATATCCACTGTAAATTCAGCCTTCACAATGCTGAAATCCACTGTCCCGGAAAGCTTGCCGATAATACCGAGAGTACCCTGGAGCCAGAAGTAATATGAATCCTGGATCTGGGAAGATGGTTTAGTATTGTTATCGGTAATTTTGTAGGGGTTCCACTTTGCGATTACTCCTTCTATAATCCCGACTATGGTAAGGCTGAACTTTGCCTTCAAAGCCCCATGTTCGATTGATTTGCCGAACCCTACCTGCATACCCAATCCAAAGACCATGACCGGGTTAAAAGTGCCGTTCGTTGCCGTGGGCACCCTGGTGGTAGTAGCCCCGGAGAGTTTTCCGATATATAATCCCCCGGACCCTATCACCGGTATGGCCGGGGGAATGATTCCCTCGAAGGTACAGGAGCGGGAAAAATCCCCGTTCCACGGGAACCCGATGTCCACCTGGAAATCCCCATTTGTGTATATGGCAATGGCAAACTTGGGCAGGATGATGGTAAACGCGCCGATCGAAAGGCGGCGCATTTTCTCCGGCAGGTTGATCTCGGACTGGTACACACCCACTGTTTCGCTGATCTTTTTGTACATAATCTGGAAGTCCAGGCCCGCAAGAACCCCGGCCTTTTTTCCGGCAAGGGCAACCCGCAGTCCGTAGAGGTACGGGTCATTAAAGACAATCTGCAAATTTATGATGTATCCCGGGACTTTTTTATCGCCCTCTGGAGTTTTTTCTTTTTCTTCCAGTTTGAGTATGCCAAGATCTACGCCGAATAACCATGAACTGTCAGGATCGAACCCTATCTCCGGTATTTTACCCGGCTCCGGTTCTTCCAATTTTGTCATTTCCGCGATGGCTTCCTGAATTGTTTTAACATCTTTTAAGCCATCAACAGTAACATGCTGGCCTATGGCCAGGAGCCGGAGCTCCAGGTACTTGTTGCCGCTGCCGTTTGGAGAGGGTGTTGTTTCGGGCTTGGTGGCATCCCATGAAATAGGGTCTTCCTTATTTTTTTGCCAGGAAAAAGAGCCCTTTAAAGTTATCATAACTCCATTATCTTCGGGTTTCAATTGCCCCGATTGGTAACTCAGGCCGATTTCTTCGATAGTAGCAAACCCGAGTTTGATAGGGTCGATTTTGATAGAAAGACCCACGGTTTTTTTGGTGAAATTGTAGGTGAGTTCCAGACCGCTTAAACTGATGCTGTCCAGGATGTTCCATGGTGAACCCAGGCTGAAACGGGACCCGGTGAACCAGCTTACCATTTCCTCTATCATACTGCCCAGGGTGACGCTTTTTAATGAAAGTTTACCAATCCAATCATTATCATTTCCCGTTTCTTGCTCCAATTTAGCAGTAAGACCGCCCCAAGTGAATTCAAAGCTTGGAATCTCTTTTTTGTAGTCCACCTTTACATTAATCTTGATATTTTGCCATTTTAGTTCTGCCTCAAGCTGCGCAAAAAAACCATTTTTTGTCCCGTTCTCATTATTTGTGGATTTTTCCGTGCTTTCCTTCTTGGAGCCGGTTGTTAGGGATGCCGAGACATTCATTCCAGGTATAAAGGGGACTTCCCACTCTACTTTTCCGGTAAACTCCCAGGACTTTGTTTTGGTTTCGATTTTCAGGCCGAGGTCTTTGAGGGTTAGGCCTGTTTTTACGCTTTTCCATTTTAGATAATTCTGAATTAGGGTATCAACAGAAATTTTTCCACCCGTTTGTTTGGCTTCAAATACCCATCCCGCATCTGAATCAAAACTTGCTTTTGCGGTTAATTCCGTTTCCAGTATTTCGATAACTCCACCAAAGCTGCCGCTTTTAGCATATGAATCGTCCGACTTTTTTTTCGCTTCTATAGAGAAATTCAGTCCTTTGATGGTAAGGAGGTCATCAATTATTACCCAATCGCACTCTACACCACACGAAAAAGAATATATCCCGGCAGGTTTGTCCAGGTAAAACTTCAGTTCGCTAATGCTGGTTTCTGCAACAGCTTTCGGTAAGGAATCTGTTAGGTCTTTACCAAGAAAGGCCTCAATAAACTTGGGTATCGATATACTAACAGGATTGCCATCTTTATCCACATCATTCAAACCGCCAGAAACTACCAGGTCAGGCACCTGGGCGCTTATAAAGGCAGCATCTTCCACCTCGGCGATATTAAAATTACCATTAATCCAGATAGTAGTCCTGCGGGTAGCCGTGTTTCCCGGGGTTGTCACAAGTGCCTGTATGGATAATCCCGACACCTCTATTTCAGGTAAAAGTTTCCATGTTTGACTAGTACTCATCATGATGTTTAAATAGGTAATGTACTTGTTCTTATAATCATATTCAAACAGAAAGTTTTGTAACCCAATATCTGCTATCAATGCAAGCTGGGGCGGGAGAATTGCGTTCAGGTTGATGCCCCCTATCATCTGAAAAATACTGGCTATTCCGGGTTTTTTTTCTTCGGTGAATGCTGACTCAAACAGGTATTTTCCTTCCCGGGAAGGGATCGCAATTGACATCTTTGCTTCAAAACCAGCTTTGATAGAGACAAATAACGCTGCCCGCACCGGGGTAAAACCACCCTGGCTCAATGTCAATTCCATGCCGGGGTTGGATATCTCAAACCAGGCCGCACCGGGGAAATCCAGTTTAAAGTCAACAAAGGAGCCTGTAAACTTCGCAACAAGGGCATTATCCTCCTCTGTGAAAATGAATTCTATACTGGTCTTGCCCAGTCCAAAAGCCTTGGTCGTGCCTTTGAGTGTAATTTGTGTAGGGGTGGTGGAATTGTCTGTTTTCAATGTAGCATCAGTTATTTTAAAGTTGATATCATTAACAATTGCTGTGAAAAACTCGGAGAACAAGGTAAATTTATTATCTTTATCGTTTACGACCTCTAAAAAATTGATTTCTTTATTAGCAGGTGTTAATGCATTTGTTAATGCTCTATTAAGGTCGTCTAACATATTATCTCCTTAACTACCTGTACTAGAAGGTTTTTTATCGACAATATTAGTTAATACATTCAGGGCGATGTGAAGTTTACAGTTTTGTATGTTGTGGAAATAGTTTTTTAAATCTGAAAAATATTCTTTTAACGCATCATCAAGTTTTAAAGGTTTAGGATCATCTATGATATCTGGTTTACAAAATACCTTTATCATATCGCTGACAATAAGCGGTGGGTATTTGGGGGGGTAGGCCTTCTCCTTTGGATCTTCCCATTTAAGAGGGTTACCATTCTGATCGATAATTCCTCTACTCGCAATTTTATGGCATATCGTTGCTATAGCACCTGTGTTGCTAGAACATTCATTAGGCGGTAATGTAGGATAGCTTTTATAAGCCTCATTAGCAGCACCGTTTAAAACTTTAAAATAAGGACGACCGAGATTTAATACTAACTCTATTGAGCCCGCCCCTTCAAGAACCGGTGGAAGTGTGGCTTTGGCGTACACATAATCAAATACTTCCTGGGGGAGTCTTCCGATAGTCATGATTAGGATTTGTTTACTATTAAGATCATTAATTTTCGTCTCTAATACACCAATTGCTTTATCATCTAACTCTTTATTCATTTTTAGGAATTGTATTTTGTCTTCATCTTCATCTTTGTCTTTGTCTTCAAATAAGTTATCTTGTGCCCATTTCTGACAATCATCACTTGCATTAGCGTATAAATAACTCCAAATTGTTTCTTTGAGAAAATCCTCTAAATCATTTAATAGCTCATTTTGTGTCGCTATAAATAAAATGACTGTGCGCTTTTTTGCTTGTTCTAAACCATCTTCTTGTGCCTTCATGATACCCGAACAAATATTTAATGCAACTCCGGATATTTGTTCTGCAGTTTTCCAATGCCCAGCTAAACCATACACTGGCAGAAGATTTATTTTTACTTCAGCTTTATCAGTAAGTTCTTTAACGATTTTAACTCGTTCAGGCATGCCCGTGTCAAAATCTTTCCATTTTTTTTCATCGGTAAAAGGCGTCCAATCGAATGGTTCTTTTGGTTCATCCAGAAATAAGGAATGTTGTTTCAGTAAAAAAGACACTTCCTTTTGATCTTCTTTTATATTATTATTATTCAAATCATAAAAATTATCACCATTATTGTTATAGCTAATTCCATAGCCACCACCTGTCCATTGATATGGTTGAAGGACTATGAAATATTTAACATTAAGATTCTTCCGGATATTTATTATCTGTGTTCTTATATCGGGTTCTATACTTGTTTTTTCTCCTTTTTTTAAATAGGGTTGTTTTAAATCCAATCCCCCGACAAAGCCAAGGTCTATTTGGTAAGTAAAAACAAAACTTTGCGTATTCGGAAAATATTCTATTACCACAGCATTGGCCGAATAATCTCCCGCCTTAACTTCAAAATCACGCATAGTTCCATCCCAGTTTGGCAAACAGCACTTTATATTAGTTTTAGAGTCTTCAATTTTTTCACAACATAAGACAAAACGGGTGTCTTTACTTATATAACCCAGTTCAATCAACCTCAACATCATACGAATCGTTGTCCCAATGTGTCCACTTCCAAAAGTATTAAAAATCAATATCCGGATTTCATTTTGCTCTTTCAGAAATTCTTTAGTTACTTTTAATTGCTTTTCAAATGAATTTTTATCTATTTTAGAAAATATATTTTTTATGTTAGTAATAAATTCACAATCCAAACCAGCCATGCTATCCCTCCATTCCCTTACTGGTTAAGTTTCTTCCTTACTCCGCCTTCTTCTCCTCCTGCTTCGGCTTATACACCGCATACCACCCGAGTCCACTTGCCTTGCCGTTACTCTTCGGGTTGCCAAATAAGTAAAACATGGTTGCTCCATTGGGCGGTATCTTCAACAAGCCGAGGAACTCGATAGCGATTTCCGTGAGTATGAGGAGAAAGGATTTCTTGTTGTTGTCATACATTAAACGTATCTGGCCCATAGAGAGCTTGAGTATGTTCTGCAGGCTGATGAATTTTGCATTGCCGCCGGCCCCGGGTAGTTCGATTCCCACCAGGGCTTTCCGGGTCTCTTGACCGGTGCTTTCCGGCGTCCAGGCAATAAGGAGGTATGCATTAAGGCCCGCCTTGCCTGCCAGCTCCCCAAGGCTGCCCATGTTCAGGCGGAACCGGAGACCGTACCAGGGACTTGCCTCAATACCGGATAATGGGGCAGCGGTGGTCACGGGCAGGTACCTGTCCAGGGGATTTGTTTTTTTTGTCCCCTGTTCAAGGCCCTTGAAATCCAAGGCAAAGTGAGTAAACAAGCTGTTCTCCCGGGGTGTGCTTTTTGTCATGTCAAACCGGATTTTGTCTGTTATAAAAAGTATCTCCCGGGAAGTCTTTCCCTCTACCACCTTCACTGTCATTTCCAGGCCAAGGTTGGAAAAACAGAGTCCTTTGCGCGGTTCGTCCTCATCAGTTTTATTACCGAATGAGAGGATATCAAAATTGATCTCCTCACTGGTCCCATCTTCCTTATCAACCTTGCTTTTTACCTCCTGGAAATCGAGAAAACCCGAAAGCCCGAACCAGATAACTGTTTCCTGTCCGGACTTTCCCGTATCCCGTGTGGACATCTGGGCGCCGGTGATCCGGATCTTGTTGAAAATATTGCTGTCAAAATGAAAGGAATAATCACGTGTAGTACCAAGACTGTACAGAGGATGGCCATTGTTGTTCTGATAGCTCCCCTTTAACACAATGGCATTGTACGGGTTCCCCCCTTCGCCCATACCCACAGCTTTCATCCCGAAAAGGGTGTTTAAGGTAAGCTGGGCATAACTAAAGAAATCCTTGATTTTGGTATTTTCAAAGAGTATCATAAGGGACAGGAGCTGGAAGCTGTAGGCTTCCGCGGATGGCGGGGGCACAGGCTCTGCCTTTTCCCCGGCTTGCGGTTGTCTGAACCCGGGGTCCGTATAATAGATAAGGCCGAACAGGGAACTGGGGCCATTCAGTTCAATATCATTATTACCATTTTTTATCTGGTTGCTCTCGATCCCAAAGTGGTGGGCTTTGAACCTGTCAAGTTCTGTGATACCTCCGGTAAGACCCCCTAGGCCGTCGGGAATTCCTGTAATATTCATATTCAAAATCAGGATTCCGGTCCACCCCGGGTCATTTGCAATGGCGTTGAATTTTCGGAAAAATTTCTTATCCGGGTTCTCATAGGCCTCCCGGAAAAAGTTTTTAAGCCATTGGGAGAGGATCACCAGTTGGGCAGGGTCCGGGTCTGTAATGTCCGGTTCCTTTCCGATTGTCGGTGCGGCAAAGGAAAGGCTTTGAGTCCATTTGCCGGGATTGGAGACAAGGCTGTCTTGTATTGTCTGCTCGCTTTCCGGGTTATAGAGTGCCCCTTTTTTGCCTTTTATAATGATGATATTGTTATAATCATTGTACCTGTTATTTTGACCCACTTTGGCTTCAAATTGCCAGCCCTCAATATTTATCCGGTTGGCAAAAACAGGATCATTTACGGCAGCAGACCCATCCTGCTTTCCTATATGGCTTGCATTGGCAGCCACCAGAAACAGCTGATTGGTTTGAAAAGCCTGCTGTAGTTCCTTATCAGGATTGGAAAAACACATCTGATTTTGATTGGAGTCTTGCCCAAGAAGTATCGTTGTCCATTTGCCCTTTGGATTGATGGAAATAATTAAACCCGTGGGAGTAGTCACATTATAATCCGGCTTATCGGAAGACTTCCCGCTTAAACAATCCTCTTTAGAGGAAACATATGTGACACCAGTTTCTTTGACAACAGCATCACCTATTGCTTTGCTCCTGGTAGGTGCAATTACCTGGCGTTCAAAGTCCGCGATCTGCTCTTTGTCAAAGGGTTCTCCCTCTTCCCTGGGGGTAACACCAGCATAGGGGACAAGGGGAAAGGAAAGATCATTGCCGGGCAGCACAATACCAGGCTCCATGTGCCCGAACAGGGTATTATATTTTTTGCTGATAATTTCGTCCTGACCGTAGAGGGTTTTATAGTTTTTGCTGATAATTTCGTCCTGACCGTAGAGGGAAGCCCCTTTGGGTTGGGAGATATACGGGATGTTTCCCGTTGCCCCGGGTGCCCGAATCACTGTTGCCCAGGATGTCAGGTAGGTATTGTCAAGGAGTTCGGCGTCCGGGTCCACCGGCGGTCCCACGGGAGAAGCCTCCTTGAATGGGTAATTCGCCGCATATGCCGGCTTCCCGGGGAAAAACCGTATGCGGTCGCCTGACTGGAAACTGATGTACTCAGTACCGGAAAGACCGCAGGCCAGGTCGTATATTTTTCCCTCTTCGGCATTTTCTATTTCCATGATAAAATCGCCTGTTGGACAAAGATGAAAATCCTTCTCTTTATATTTTTTCAAATAATCTATTATTATTACCCCATGGGAAAAGACCAGTCCGGCAGGCCGGGAATTTCCGTTTTCGGAAACTACAGGTATAAGTTTAATGGGGGTGCCGTAGATTGTCCTGAAAAAAGAATCGAGAACTGTTTGTTCCTCTATATTTATATTGTCCTTCAAAGTTTTACCGGTAAAACGGAAAAATGTACGGGCCGGATTGGTGACGTCATTAGGGTCAATACTGATTGAAAAACCTGCTTTCACCCCTTCTGAAGTCGATGATACCAGGGGTAATAATATTGACTGTTGCAGTGGTGCCTCCGGTTTTTTAGGATTCGCACGGGTATACTGAAACCGGAAACCGCTATACAATTTTTCAGAAAGTTTTCCTTTTAATATATACTTATTAAACAACAAACATCCCCTGGACGGTCCGGTAAAAGGCAGCGTTGCATTCGTTGTATTTGTGTTATCTGTAAAGGTCGAAGTACCGATAGCGAGATTAAATGAATTCTTAAAACTAAAGACTAATTCGGGATTATTACTATCCAGTTCAACGGTTGTATCTTTTGCTATATTTAAAACTAGACCTGAATCTTGGATCCTACTAAAAAAGGTAAAGGGAATCCGCAGATATGAGGTTTTAAAAGGTGATTTAGGTTGATTAGGTTGAAATGCCAGCGCAGGGGCATTTCCTAGTGACGTGATTTCCCCCTTTAGGGAAATATCAATCCACTCAATATTTTCAGGATCGGTCAACCAAATTATGAACCGCCAGCTCGAGTTCTTTTTTAGGAACTCTTGGATTTTTGCAACAAAAGCGCTGGGAGTTTCCTCACTATCAAGTTGGGGCTCCTTGTCCGTAAAAATAAAAGATCCGCTATATGTATTAAAAGCTTCTTCAAGGGAAATTCCATCTCCATTTTTATTTTCATGGAGAACATAATAGAGGAACCCCACATCTTTATCAGTTTTTTCTGCTATATAGAGTTGTTTATTTTTAGAATATGGGGTAAAAAAATTCATAATCTATCCTCCGTTTTTAAATGCAAAAACCCATGTTAAAATGACAAAAGTCTTTTACGGCAATTAGATTTTTATTCCTTGTAAAGGTCCGGGTTTAGGGTAACCATAGTATGGTCTCTAACATATAGTCCGGGGACCATCATATAAAGTAACTGCAAACATCCTTCTCATGAAAACAGAATGAATAATGATAGGCATCTTATACTATATATTATAATAAACATAACTCACTCCCTTTTACCCTGATCCTCTTCACTTGAACACATTATCCCACACTTACCGCCAACCATGCGAGCACATATCATTCAAAATAAGGGTAAATATTCATTCACATTTGGAAAGCCCGTTCGCCTGTTCAGGCACACCCGCTTCCCCTGCAAGAAATTGTGAAGGAGTTATGTGAAATTTCTCTTTAAAACATTTGGTAAAGTAACCGCGGTTGTTAAATCCAACTTCAATGGCCACATCTATGATTGAACCAATCTTTTTCTCCAATAATAAAACCGCCTGGGCAAGGCGAAATGAACAAAGGAAGTCAACCGGGGAGATACCGGTCACTTTTTTCACCCTGCGGTATAAAGTTGCCTTGCTCATATAAAGCATCCCGGCCAATTGTTCAACATTAAAGTTCGAATTAGAAAAATTTTTCTTTATTACAGAATGCAATTTCCTGGAGAATTCAAGGTCATATCTCTCCCGTTCCTGTTTCTTATTTTTCCTGCGTTGTTCCGGATTTATTTTGAACTTTGAAAAAATTTGTTGGACTTCTGTATTATGGACCGGTAGTCGAATCAGTAATTCGGATTCGATTTTTTTTTCATTATTGGGAGTGCTTCGGATATCGATATGAAAATCAGTAATTGTCTCACTGGTAAGTCCTAATATTTGCAGGATTTGCATTAATAGTCTTTCCAGTTGCTTCTTTTTCATGAGCAATATTACCTTTGTTAATACAGCAGGAAGCGATAACCGTCATTCACGGCATCAGTTTCCTGCTTTCCACTCGATCGCTATTAATTCAGTTATGTTAAAATTTATGATCGTTTTCAATTATGCTATTAAGTATATATGCTTATTTTAACGAAAGTAAAATCCATTAATTTTACAATTGAAATAAGTAGAATTTAATAGCATTTTATTAGCACCCCCTCATATTAATACAAAATAAGTATAGCATAGAATAAATAAAATACAACAATTATTTCATCTAATACATTTTTTTTTAGAACAAAGCAAAATAAATTTTGTCAATTTTATTGCTCTTGTTATAATTTTTTTTAAAAGGTTTCACTGAACCTTAAAAAAAATGATAGTAAAACCTATAATTCATTACGCAGGACAGGCCCGCAACCCAAATAATTAATTTATGACAAGGTTGCCGTTATGAAAATTCTTGATTTCTTGTGAACC
>JAFGRV010000141.1 GCA_016934975.1 Spirochaetales bacterium
ATAAATAACAGCCAGGCAAAGATCCCTCCCGTGAGAATACCTGCGATTATCTCGGGGATGGTATGCCCGACCATTTCTTCGACCTCTTCATGGTCCTGTTCCGGGAGCAATATCATCAATTTCTTTATTATCCTGGAATGGGTCTGAACAGTACCTCGCAGTCGATACGCATCATAGATAATAATTGCGGCAAAAACACAGGACACTGCAAAAAGATCTGTTTGAAATCCATTCCATAGTCCGATTGAAACACTTAAAGCTGTCACAAAAGCAGAATGAGAACTTGGCATGCCTCCGGCAGTAAAGAGATATTTTGTTCCTAATGCCTTATCTCGTAGCGAATAGGAAATGAATTTTGTAATCTGGCATAAAACCTGCACAATAACTGCACTTATCAATGAAATACTTAAAGGAATTATATCTTTCATAGGCATTACCATATAAATAAATTTAATTATTTACCAGTTTTTTTATAAAATTATTTAAAAAATTGCAAAAATAAAAAATATGTTATAGTATAATAAGGAAAGACAGATGTTTTTGATTAATAAGAGAAATTACTATCATGCAATTTCTAAAAAATTGATTTTCAGTGAAAATGAGCAATAATATCTGATTGGGAGGAAAAACAGAAAAAAACATCAATGAAGCCGAGGAGATGTTTTGAGGTTCTCCGGCAACCAGGACCAGGGCTGTCATAATGCTTTTGCTTTCTATGATGTGATGAAACAAGACAACGACACTCCATATGGACAGCAAGGGTTGCATGTGAAATGTCGTGACAGGCTCCATTGCAGGGATAAGAAAAGAGAGACAACATTGCTCCCAAAGCATAAATAAGTAATAAAATAATATGGAGGAAAAAGGAAAAACATGGACGATCTAGAACAACAAGAACCAATTGAAGAACAGGATCCGAATGACGAAACAATACGTTTATTTGAATCGCTTATGAGAGATGGAAAAAAAGAACAGGCTTTTAGAATGTTGGAGGATGCTTTGCATAATGATCCGGAGAATATTCAACTTTTAAGAGCTACTGCAGAAGGCTACATGTCAATAAATAAATATGGGACGGGGATCTCATATTATGAAAAAGTTCTGACGAATGAACCTGGCGACGAATTCTCTCTTAAAAGAATCGGTAAATGTTATTTAAAACTTCGAAAATATAAAGACGCAGAGGTTTATTATAATGAAGCTTTAAAATCTAACCCGAATGATCATTATGCCCTTGATGGTCTGGGAGATGCTTATCTTGGTATGGAGGAAATTGAAAAAGCGATTCACTACTGGGATAAATCACTACAAAACGTACCTAATAATGTCTATATCCTTAATAAAATTGCGGATCAATACAGGTATAGAGAAGAATGGTTCAAAGCAATTGAGTATTATGAAAGGGCACATGATATCGATCCCCGGAATCCTTATACCCTCGGGGGATATGGCGATTGTTTTGCAGCCCTCTCTGATCTTGATATGGCCATAGAAAAGTACTCAAAAGCCCTGGAACATGGGGCAAACAGGGCAAATGTTTATATTCTCACAAGACTCGGGGATGCATATAAAAGAAAGCAGTGGTGGAACAGGGCAATTGAATATTACCAGAGGGCATTGTTTCATGATCCTAAAAATACCTTTGCATTAAGAGGACTCGCGGATACTTACCGTGGAAAAGAATGGAGCTGGCAGGCGATCGATACCTGGGTAAGATTTCTGAAGATAGAACCGGAAAACACCTTTATTCTTAACAGGGTTGGTGATCTTTATAGACGTGAAGGTGATTGGCACAAAGCTCTTGTCTGTTATGAAATGATTTTAAAAACAAATCCTCATGACAAATATGCTTTAAAGGGGAAATATATTGTTTTAATTCATTCCAAAAGTCATAGTAAAGACAGGAAAAAAGATCTGGAGAGAATGCTGACAAAATGGTATATTGTAACCCATAAAGAAGAGAGATTTTCCCCGGAAGAGAAAATAGCCACGGAAAAGGCCCTTACAAAAGTTGATCCGAATCTGCTTATCGCAACCTTAAATCAACTTGGGGATGAATACCGCCTCTCGGGAGAATTTAGAAGAGCATATGAACTCTATAATCAGGTACTCACAATCGATACAGAAGAAGCTCACTCATTACAGGGTATCCAAAAACTGAGACAAGTATGCAATCTGGAAGAAATTCTTGCGGAAGACGAAGACGATTAAAAAGCATAGTACATTAAAGTGATGATAATTCCTGATTTTTATATCTACACAATACATCAATACATATAAAAATCAGGAAATCACTTAATTCTATTGTATCCCCATTGTCACGAACATGACCCTATTTTCTATAATGACTCTCACAGGTATTCCCTATAAAGATTCTTAATTATACGGATTCCTTTTTTTGTTCGCTCAAAACCGGATACCGGAGAAATACTAATAATCCGATGATTGCGATCACTGCGGCGACGACAATTGTTATTCTTACTCCCAGGGGATTACTGATATCTTTTCCAAAGGATGAGTAAAAAAAGGCAAGGGTCGCGGCAGAGAGTCCGAGAATAAACTTCACAAAGAAACCATGAACCCCGAAATACATAGCTTCCCGTCTTTCTCCGGTCTGCTTAAAATCAAGATCACAAATTTCAGATATAAATACATTCGGCATAACAAGAAAAACTGCCACCGGAAAACCACAAAGCCCGAATATGATCAATCCCCATAACTTGGGATCAATAGGAATAAAACTCATACCTGTAAAAGAAAGAAGAATCGAAAATAATGCAAAGGTGGCAAGACCGATAATCATGAAGGTTTTTTTATTCACTTTTTTTGTGAGGAACCAGTTAATAATAAAAAATACTCCTGAACCGGCGAAGATACATATATTATAGAGACCGGCGTCTCCTTCACTCCCGTGCATCAGCGTCACGGAAATATGAATGACCGATGAACGGACAGTATTAAAAATGAACCAGAAGGTCATGTTTGTGATAAGAAAAGTCAAAAATGTGTTGTTCTTTAACGTTGTAGCAACTGATTTGCCTAAAGGAACCTGGGATGGTTTTGCATCGGAAAATCTTTTTTCATCGACGGCAAAGACTGCCAGGTACAGAAATATGGCCCCGATAATTCCCATAATCACCGCCATGGTCTGAAACGCGGGAACCGGCCCTAAAGATTTCTTTAGCATATCATAGAGAAAAGGCCCGCCGATCATGACAATCGCGCCGCCGACGAGGGCGAAAAGCGCCTGAATTGTGGTCATATTAAGCCGTTTTTCTTCCGTATGTCCAAGCTCGGGGATTAAAGCAATATAGGGGGCAACATACATTGTGTAAAAGAAAAAGAATAAACCGAATACCACTGCAAGATAAATACCATTAATAAAACTGGTGGCAGCTATTGGCGGGAAAAAAATCAATACGGTAAAAAGAGCAAGAGGAAGTCCGCCTATCAACAGAAAAAATCTTCTTCTCCCGAATTTCGACTGAGATCTATCTGACCAGGAAGCGATAAGGGGATCACAGATAGCGTCGACGATTCTTCCGAAAATCATAATAATACCAAGAACGGTAAAAACACCCCAAAAAGTTTCTCCCGATATAAATTGAATCATCCCTTCTGCAATTTTCTCTTCCGGGGGCAGGAGGAATGATGCGTAGAATACCATAAACAGCGTATCAAAAAGCGAATGACCTGCAGTTGACATATTATAGAGCCACCACCTCGGACCTTTAAATTCTTCCACTTCAAACCTCCTCATTTATTTAATTTATTATTTTATTTTTCAAAGCATACACGGAAACGGATAAATTTGCAAGAACGTTTTTTTAAAGTTGTGAATTATGGATTCTCCTTGAGCAAAAGATGCCCGATACTATAATTGCCATTACCATTAACAGGTACAATTCGTATACGTGTAAATCCCCTTTTTGTAATTTCCGGAGGTACCTTGATCGTGACAAGAGCAAGTTTCCCCGGGAGTCCGGGGGGAAGGTAAACTGTCTGCTCTTTCAGAAAAAACCATGCTTTATAATAACTCATTTTATATTCGGAATTATAAGCGAGGCTCATTTCGAGTTGTTGAGCATTGTATTTCCTGCCGAGATTTATCCGGATCCCTTTTTCAGGGAAAAGATATGTTCCATCCGCATCCCAGGAAGATCCCTTCTCTTTCGGTTCCTTAAGCATCGCCAGGGTCACACGAATCTCCTCATTTTTATACTCACTTAACAGGTGGTCATATTTCCCGGTATTCAGGTTACAGATTTCTTTAAATCTGCCGGGACGCATGAGATCGTCTTTTATGGCATACGTTAATTTATCATAAAATTGAGCAATATGGGGATCCCGGAACCTGTTTTCTCCGGATCCGATTGTCTGGACATATCCTGCCGGGATTTTTCGTTTAAAGTGCCCTATCCGCCAGGTAGTAACATCTTCTATAAAAATTCTCGAGAGCAAAGGATCCGTGAGGGCGTGAAAGTCGATAAAATGAACCTTGGGACCGGCCAGAAATCCCATCATCCCGACATAGCCACGTACCGCGACAGCAGTCCCTTTTTCTTTTAGCTCGTAGGCGTCTGTTACCCAAAAATGATCGGGGACCCAATTTTTCCTTTTTAATACAGGGATCAATCCTGTCCGCTGATAATAAAATCCCCGCTCATCGGCGATTCCGTTTTCTTGAATCGTTTCATTTATAAAGGTTTCATCACTTCCTACAGGGGAAAAGGGGGCAAAGAGTCCGGCAAAGAGAATACTACAAAAAGCAGGAGCCCAGATGATCTTAAAAGACTTTATTGGTGCAAAAGACAATATGAGGACGGCACAAAAGAGGGGCGCTGCAAAGAACCTGCTGCTCATAAATCCCCCCCCGATCTTCACAATATAGGCGCAATACAAAAGAATTCCCAGGGATGCAGGTATGGTGCGTTTATCTTTTGTAAAAAAATAACTCACTATTCCGATAATGATTATGAGAATGGTGATGGGATCATTGTGTATGGTATCAAGAATATAGGCTAATCCCTGATTTATGAGGGCAATCTGATCGATCCCCGTATTCACTTTCGCGTAAAACGTATTCGGAAAGGGGAACCCGTAATAAAAAAGAGAAAACCCCATCCAGCAGAGCAAAGGGAGAAATCCGAGAAAAATTACAGCGGCTCCTCTCACCCATCTCCTCGTGGATACATATCCATATACAAGGACCGGGAGAAAAAAAAGTATGGTATCAAGGCGGTTTACGGTACAGAACGCGGCGATGAGAGAAAGAAAAAAGAGGGAAAGTAATTGCATACGAAACCGGTAATAGATAACAAAGAAGACCGCACATAACAGAAATGTCAGGGGATTTTCCAGGCCGCTCGTTGTGTAATCTATAAATGCTTTGGAAAAACAAAGGATGCTGATACCGATAAGTGCCTTGTGCCACTCCCCGGCTATTCCACAGGTATAAAAAGCAACGGCGAGTAAACTCACTATTAATGAAAGAATGATAACGGTAAAATAGATTTCATGTGTAAAATAATAAAACAATGAAACGAAAAACATCCAGAGAGGATGGGTATATGCCTGGACACGTTCATCCGTATTCCAGGTCAGGCCATATCCATTAATAAAATTATCCACGGTCCGGAATGTAATAAAAGCATCATCACTCATCCACGCGTTTCTTACCATAATAAATGTAAAAAAGGTGAGTAAAACAAGGAGAAACAGGACTGTACCGGTTTTTTGCAGCATCAGCATACAAGTTTATACACTAGTTTTCCGGATTAATATAGTAGGAGATGAATAGTTTTCTCCGGCCGGTACTCCTCATAATTTCTTCTTATAGTGAGACGACCTCAATTATTCTACTTATCAGTATAAATAATTTCTGTATTTTTTAACCTGTTTATTATATATTTTCTTCTCCTCACATCACTCTGTTTAAAAAAAACAGTCGAAAATAATTCCCAGAATAAGACCCACCCGCCGATAAAAAAGCCCTCTATAAGCACATTGAGAAAGGGAACGGAGACTGCGATAGTCTTTAAAAAGTAACCGATAAATATAAGAATAACCCCGAAAAAGCCGTAGATTCCACTCCTCCCCATAATATTTCTCTGCTCCTGGTTTATCTTCCTCATCTGATAATTAAAATAATTCTTAAATCCCGTGATACTTTTTTTTTCTTTTTCAGGATCTTTAATATGCGCGGGAACATGAAACACTATGGATAAAGAATATTTTTTCGGAATTTCCCCGGCACAATTTTCCAGGTACTCGAAAAGATCATCATCAAGATCCCTGTTTATGAGAGGTGAAAAATCCCAGACATTATAAATTTCTCTATAAAAATCGAGGCGAATGTCGATGTAGATTTTATTCTGTTCTTTCGAACAGCGGTAATTGTACTTTGGGTCAATGACAATATTATGCATTCTTTTTCTCCCGATGGTGCTGCCCTCCGATAAGTGTCAGTATAGTAACATTTTTTTTCAATGGAGAACCGCCCCAAATAGATTTATTGTATTCAGTTGTGGGTAGATCACAGTTAAAAATTAAGCACCAATAGAATCACTATTAAATATAAATTCAATAATTGAAAAATTATTATACATAAC